>NZ_JBJJLO010000074.1:0-33299 GCF_046230915.1 Pseudomonas sp. KCJK8993 | reverse complement strand
GCCATGTACGCCGATACCCTGCCGCGGCCGGTCACGCTGCATCCGTCCGGGCGGCCTGAAGCCAACCTGCAGCAGGTCGCCCGACGCATCGCCCGGCTGCTGCGGTTCGAGTCGGCGTCGATGAGCGAGGTGCTTGCCGGCACCCGGGCGCGCCTGGGCCACGAGGCGTTCGATACGGCGTTGAACGTCGAGACCCTGGCGGACTGGACGGCGCTCGAAGGTGCCGGCACCGGCGTGGCCCGGGTGGAACTCACCCACGTGACGGACCTCACCGAGTTCCCGTTCGCGGTCGAGGTGCTCGGCAGCGCCGACGGAATCACCGTGGATTTCATCCGGGACCCTGAGCGGGTGTCGGAGGCGCGGGCCGCGGAATTGTCCGAACAGTTCCTCAGCGCGCTCGCCTACCTCTGCCATGCCGACGAACCGCTGGAGCGTTGGCAGGGTTGGAAGGGCCAGCCGGCCAGCGTCGGCGCGCCGTCCGTTGCCGGGGCGCAGCCCGAGCCCGAGCGTGTGCGCAGCTCTTTCGACGAGACGGTGCTCGCCGCCGTGAGCGACATCCTGGGGGATGGCAGCCTGGCGCTGCACCACAACTTTTTCTCCCGCGGCGGCGACTCGATCAGTGCCCTCCAGTTGATTGCGCGGCTGAGGCGGGAGGCGTTGGTGGTCGACCTTGACCGGATCTTCGCCAGCCGGTCGCTCGCCGACATCGCCCACGCCGTCCGTTGCCTGGACGGCCGCCACGACGCGACGCGCCATGCGCCGACCGGGCCAACCGCTCTGGTGCCTGTGCAGCGATGGTTCGCCGAGCAGGTTTGGGCCAACGCCGATCACTGGTGCCTGGGCACCGCCATCGAGATCCGTCGGTCGCTGCGGATGGATGACCTGGCCTCGGCGACCCGGACGGTGCTGGAACGCTATCCGGTCCTGGGCGCGCGGTTCAACGCCGCCGATGGCTATGCGCAGACGATTCCCGAGTCTCCTGTCCATGTGCCGGCCTGCTGCACGGCGGTGACGCTGGACGATGGGGTCGAGCGATCGCAGGACGTGATCCGGGAGACCTTGAACCGCACCATGGCAAGCCTGGACCTGGCCGCGGGCGACCTGTTCCGTACCGTGCTGTTCCGCACGCCGGAGGGCGCCGCCGACCTCCTGGTGGTGCTGGCCCACCACCTTGTCGTGGATGCCGTGTCCCTGCGCATCCTGGTCGAGGACATCCTGCACGTCTGCGCGGGCGGCAACGTCCCTGCGCAAGCCACACCGATGCGCCATTGGGCGCAGCAGCTGGCGGGCGAGGGGCAGTCCTTGAGCGATGAAATCCTGGCGCAGACCGCCTACTGGTCGTCGGTGGTCGGCGCCATTCCGGCGTCGATGCCTTTCGAGCCGCACCGGCAAGCCTGCGGACGCATCCGCACGGTATCGGGCGGGCTGAGCCTCGAGGCCACCAGCGCATTGCTGCGGGATGTGCCGGCGGCCTACGACACCCGCATCAACGACATTCTGGTTTCGGCGCTGGTGCGGGCCTTCTCCGGCTGGCGGGGCAAGGCCGACCTGGCGATCAACCTCGAAGGGCATGGACGCGAGGGTGTCCTGGAGGGCGTCGACATCTCCCGTACGGTGGGATGGTTCACGTCGGTGTTTCCCGTCTGCCTGCATGATCCCCAGGACGGCCCGGCCAGCCTGATCCAGCAAACCAAGCGCACGCTGGCGCAGATTCCGCAACGGGGCATCGGCTACGGGATGCTGCGTTACCTGCGCAAGGAAGCCGCGGTCATTCCTCCCGTGGAGCCCATGGTGCAGTTCAACTACCTGGGGCAATGGGACAACGTGTCCTTCGACGACCCGGACGTGTCGATGCCGTCGGCCGCGATCCTGAGCCTCATCGACCAAGCGTCGGTCGATCCGCGCAACAGGCGCCAGCATGCACTGGAAATCGAAGCGCGGATCGTCCAGGGGCGCCTGGAGACCGATTGGCACTTCGACGAGGGGGTCGTGTCGTCCGGCGAGGCGCAGGCGTTCGTCCAGCGCTATTGCGCCGCGCTGAACGCACTCATCGACCACTGTCGCTCGGGCGTCATGGTGCGCGCGCCGTCCGACTATCCCGATGCCGACCTGACGGCGGACGAACTCAAGGGGCTGATCGACACGGCGGGGGCGGTGCCGACGGAGATCTACCCCTTGTCCGCCAGCCAAAAGGGAATCCTGTTCCAGCACCTGGTCAGTGACGACGATGTCTACATCCTGCAATACGTCCTGGACATCGCCGGTGAGATCGACCCGGCGCTGCTGGAAGCGGCGTGGCGGGTGGTGGCCGGGCGTCATCCGATCCTTCGCAGCGGCTTCTACTGGGACGCGGTCGCCGGACCGGTGCAGTACGTTTTGCAGAGCGACAGGAGCGTCTGGTCCATCGTGGCGGGCAGCACCGACCCTGCGGCGCTCGAACGCCTGATGGCCAGCGAGCGCTCGCACGGCTTCGATCTCGGGACGCCGGCGCTGACGCGCTTCGCATTGCTGTCCGACGGAGGGCAGGCCCACAGGCTGATCTGGACCTACCACCACATCCTGATGGACGGCTGGTGCGTGGCCAGAGTCATCAAAGAGCTTTTTGGCGCTTACGATCAGCTGGTCAGGGGCGACCGCCCTGAGCCGGCCTTTGGCCGCGTCTACCGCGACTACATCCAATGGCTGACCCGACAAGGCCCCCGGGAACACCGCCCCTTCTGGAAGGGCTACCTGACGGGCGTCAGGCCCTGCCTCTACTCGAGCCCGGTCGCCTACCGGCCTGCCGGGCACGACGCCCGTCACGTCCACCGCTTCACGCTAGGGCGCGACCTGTCGCGTCGCATCGAAGGTTTCTGCACGGAGCACGGAGTGACCGTCGCCGTCGCCTTCCAGTGGATCTGGGCACAGGTTCTCGCACAGGGCACGGGCAACCTCACGCCGGTCTTCGGCTGGGCGATATCCGGCAGGCCCGCTGACCTTGAGGGCGCCGAACAGATCATCGGGCTCATGACATCGGTCGTGCCCTGCAAGGTCGATGTCGCCGCGCCGCTGTCCGGAGCGGGCATTCGCGGGCTGCAGCGCAGCAACGCCGCCTTGCAGGAAGAGGGGCATGTCTCCATGAGCCACTTCAAGGCAGCGGCTGGCCTGACTCAGGAGGAGGAACTCTTCAATACGGTCCTGGTGATCGAGAACTTCGAGCTTCAGGACAACCTGCCGGCGGGCGAGCGCTACCGGGTGAACCGTCTGGAATGGGTCGAGCGCTCTGAGTTTCCTCTGGTGCTGGGCGTGATCCCTTCGGACGACGTCCTGATCGAACTCAACTTCGACCGCGAAAGATTTTGCGTTGCGCAAATGGCCGATCTTCAGGAAAGGATTGTTCTTGAAGCCGACCGACTGTCTTCTCTTGGAAATGGATACCTGGAGCATGATGCAAGTTTACGGTGCGAATCAGTGTCATAAGTTGGAACGCTTCATCGGCGACGTACCGGTCTACCTGAAGATCGAAGGACTGAATCCGGCAGGCTCCATAAAGCTCAAGACGGCGGTGTCCTTGATCGAGGAAAGCGAAAGGCTGGGGTTTCTTTCGCCGGGGAGAAAGGTCATCGAGTCCAGTTCGGGGAATCTGGGCATCGCGCTGGCGATCATCTGTGCGCAGCGCGGCTACCCGTTCACCTGCGTGACGGATCCCAATGTCAATCAGGTGAGCGTCAATCTGATGCGGGCGTATGGCGCACAGGTGATCGTCTGCGACACCCGTGACGGCAACGGCGGTTTCCTCGGGGCGCGGATCGCCCTGATCAAGGACATGATCCGGAAGGATCCGGCGTACTTCTGGACCAACCAGTACGCGAACCCGGCCAATCCGCTGGCCCATTACAACCTCACCGCCCCCGAAGTGTTGCAGTCGCGCCCGGACTGCAAGTGGCTCTTCGTGGGGGCGGGCACGACCGGAACGCTGACCGGGTGCGCGCGCTACCTGCGGGACAAGGCGCCCGGCGTGAAGCTCGTCGCCGTCGATACCGTCGGTTCGATCAACTTTCAGGATGTGCCGCAAAAACGCCTGATCCCCGGGCTGGGCACCAGCCGGCGCCCGGAGATCCTGGACCGCGGGCTGATCGAGCACATCGAGTTCGTCGATGAAGTCGAAACGATCCGCATGTGCCGCAGCGTCGCGCAGGACTATGGCCTGCTGCTCGGCGGCTCCACCGGAACCGTGCTGGCGGCGGTCAAGCGCTTGGGCGCGCAGATTCCGGCGGGTGAGGAAGTGGTCGTCATTAGCCCGGACATGGGTGAGCGCTACCTGGAGACGATCTACTCGGACAAATGGTGTGACGCCAACTTCGGCGACCGGCTGTACCAGCATGCCCTGGTCGGCTGACGCCGCCTTGAGGACGCCGGCCGTACCCCCTGCTCAATTTCCTGAATGGAAGGATCCCATCTTGCCAGAACTTCAGCTCCCTCCCGACGGCGTCGCCGAGCCCCGACTCTTTCTCGAACTGTGGCGCCAGTCCAGCCGTGACTACCGCGACGCGCCGGCCATCGAAAGCGACGGCACCCTTTACAGCTACGGGCAAATCGATTCGCAAAGCGATCAGGTCGCTGGCTGCCTGGCCCGGAACGGCCTGGGCCCAGGCGAGGTGGTCGCCATCGGTATCGCACGGGGCAAGGACCTGCTGGTCGCGATGTTGGGGGTCATGAAAAGCGGGGCGGCCTTTTTCCTGTTCGAGCCGGACGCTCCGCCCGCACGGCTGTCCATGCAGTTCGGGATGGCCCGGCCCGGCCTGGTCCTGGTGGCGGACGCCCAAGACCCGGCGGAGCACGCCGCCCATGGCGCGCCGAGGGTGATGAGCCTGGACGCCGTGCCGGACTCGCCGGTCGAAGGATTCGTGGGGCCGGACATCGCTTCCAGCTCGCTCGCCTACATCATCTTTACCTCCGGCTCTACCGGCCAGCCCAAGGGCGTTCTGGTGCCCCACCGCGGCATCGGCAACCTGGCCCGTCATTCGGTGACCTACGGCATCGGGCCGGGCAGTCGGGTGCTGATGTTTTCCCCTGTCTGCTTCGACGCGATCATCGCCGAGACCGTGATGACGCTGCACGCGGGCGGTTGCCTGGTGGCGGTCGCGGACGAGGAGCTCAAGGATTTCGACCGGCTCCAGGAACTGCTGTGCCACCGCCGGATCGATGTCGCCACGTTGCCGCCTTCGCTGGTGTCGTTGCTGCCGCCCGACCTTGCGCTCAGCCTGTCGACGCTGGTGGTCGCGGGTGAGCGGTGCAGCCAGGACGTGATCGCCACTTGGTCCGGCAAAACCCGGCTGCTCAACGCCTACGGGCCCTCCGAGGCCACGGTCGCGGCCACGGTGAAGCTGTGTGGCGCCGACACCTCGCCCGCGAACATCGGCCGGGCGCTCGCCAATGTGACGGTGCGTGTGCTGAACGAGCGGATGGAGCCGGTGGGCGTCGATGAAGTGGGCGAGATCTGCATCTCGGGCGTGAGCGTCGCCGACGGTTATCTGGGGTTGGCGGATCTGACCGCCGCCCGGTTCGTCGGCGGCGGGGACGGGGGGCACGCACGTGTCTTCCGGACGGGGGACTATGCCAGGCTCGACCGCCAGGGCGACATTCTGTTCGAGGGACGCAGGGACGATCTGATCAAGGTCAACGGCAACAGGATCGAACTCGCCGAAATCGAAGCGTGCGCTATGGCTTCGGCGCAGGTCGACGCTTGTCACGCCTGCAACGCTGGCGGCAGCGGCGCACCGGTGAGCCTCGCGCTGTTCTTCGTGCCAGCGGGCGGGGCCGACGCCGCTGCGGTCGAGGCGGCCTTGCGGGACAGGATTGCCCGGAACCTGCCCCAGTACTTCATGCCCGCCCGCTTTCTCGCCCTCGACGCATTGCCTCGCAGCCCGGCGGGCAAGGTCGACCGGACGGCGCTGCTTGAGCGACTCAAGGCCGAGCAGGCCGGTGCCCCTGCGGCGCCCATGAACGGCCGTGAAGAGGCCCTGGCCTTGCTCTGGAGCCAGATCCTCGGGCGCCCGGTCGAAGACCGCGACGCGAATTTCTTTGCCCTCGGCGGCAACTCGTTGCTGGCCATGCGGCTTGTCGCGCTCATGAAACGCAGCGGTTTCCAGGTACCACTGAAGCGCCTGTTCAGTGCGCCGACGTTGTCGCAAATGGCTTGCCTGATGGAGGATTGAAGGATGCCTGGAAAAGGGCTGAACCCGTACCAACGGTATTACTGGAGCGCTTCAAGCGCCTACGACCTTCCGCAAGCCGCTTGCGTGAGCATCGGCTTTGTCCTGGACGGGGAGCTGGATGTCCCGCGGTTCGGCCGGGCGATCGACGCGGTGGTGAATCGTCATGAACAGCTGAAGTCGGTTTTCCTCGAAACGCAAGCGGGGGTGCGCCGCTTTCCCCAGTCGGATGTGAGCGGTGTCCTGCAGGTGGGGGACGCACCGTTCGACCTGGCGCAGACCGAGGCCAGCATCGAAGCCTTGTGCCGGATACCGTTCGACCTGAGCGTCGACATCCCGTTCAGGGCCTACCTGAAGCCGGTCGGCCAAGGCAGGTACCTGTTCGCGTTGATCATCCACCATGTCGTGGTCGACTCCTGGTCGCTCGAGGTGATCCTGGATGACCTGGCCCGCGCCTACGCCCGGGCTGAATCCGGAGGCAGCGGGCCGCTGCTCTCTCCCTTGACGTTCGATCACGAAACGCTGGCGGCGCCCCTGGGGGCCGATGAGCGCCGCCTGCAGGCGCAGTTCTGGCGCGAGAGCCTCGAGGGGGCGGCGATCCCCGTGATTCCTGGCCTCGTCGATGGCCTGGGCGAACAAGGGAAATCGACGTTCGATGTGATCACGCCCCGGGACGAGGTCCGCGAGGCGCTCGACCGGCTTTGCCAGCGGTTGGATGTCACGCCGTTCGTGGTCTACACCGCCGTGGCGTCCATCGCCTTGGCCCGCTTTTGCGCAACCGCTGACCTGGTGATCCAGACCAACGTGACGCCCCGCTGGACGGAGGGCACGGAAACCGTCGTGTCCTACCTGTCTGCGCGGATCCCCCTGCGACTTCGCGTCGCCCCTGAAGTGACGCCGGACGCGCACGTCCTGGAGGTGGCGGACGCGCTCTACGGAACCTTCGAGAACGTCGGCCTGAACATCGGCGAGATCCTGGCCGAGTCCAGCCTCAAACAGGGTCTGCCCATCCACATCGGCGCCGAAAGCCCGTTCGAGGGCTGGGATCTTGAGAACGTCGCCGTGTCCCAGGTCCAATTGCCGGACTTCCAGCCCTGGCCCCTGTTCCTATGGGTGCCTGCCGCGACCGGTCATTCGTTCATCAAGCTTCAGTACCAGGCCGACAGGATCAGCGCCGAGCACATGGGGCAACTCAAGCGCCTGCTCGACGAGACCCTGGAACGGTTCGTCCTGTCGGAACGGCAGGCGCCTGCCGTTGCAGGCGCCCTGAATCATCTCACTCTCCAGTAAACCCTCCACGGAAGGCCGCAAACATGTCGTCCCATCCCCTGACCATCGTCTCCGGCGCCCAGATCGCCGCGCTCATGCCCTCGTTGCGGGCGGACATCCTGAGCCTGGTCGAAACCACCTATCTGCAGCATGACGCCGGGCTGACCAACAATCCCGACAGTTATTTCCTGCGCTTCGCGGACCGCCAGGCGGACCGCATCATCGCTCTGCCGGCGGCCATCGCCGGCGACTCACCCGTTTCCGGGATCAAGTGGATCGCCAGCTATCCGGGGAACATCGAGCGCAACCTGCAGCGGGCTTCGGCGGTGCTGCTGCTCAACGACTACGAGACCGGCTATCCCGTGGCCTGCCTGGAGGCCTCGCAGATCAGCGCCGCGCGCACGGCCGCCTCGGCAGTCATCGCCGCCCGGGCGCTGAGCGCCGGGCGCCGCCCTGCCATGACCATCGCCTTCGTGGGCGCCGGCGTCATTGCCAGGGCGATCTTCGATTTCTTCATGGCGGACGGCTGGACGTTCGGGCAAGTCAACGTGTTCGACCTCGATGCCGCTTCGGCCGCCGAGCTCTGCCGGCATGCGCAAGCGCAGGGCAGCCACAACGCACAAGCCGCGCAAGACCTGGAGAGCGCCATCGAAGGCGCCGGGATCGTCGTGTTCGCCACCAACGCGGGGCAGCCCTATGTGACAGGGGACTCGGTGTTCGCGCCGGGGCAGATCGTTCTGAACGTCTCGCTGCGCGACATCGGTCCGGACATCATCTGGCGGTCGTTCAACATCTTCGATGACGTCGAGCACTGCATGAAGGCCAACACGTCACCGCACCTGACCGAACAGAAGTACGGCGACCGCTCCTTCGTCAACGGCACGCTCGCCGATGTCCTGAACCACCCGGAGCAGGTGGACCGCTCGCGCCCCCTGATCTTCTCGCCCTTCGGGTTGGGGGTCCTGGACATTGCGGTGGGCAAGCTGTTCGTCGAACGGTGCCTGGAAACGGGGAGGCATACCTGCATCCCGGACTTCATTCCCGATACGCGGCGCTGGGCGCCGGCCGCCGGCTGACCGGCCGTTCGCCACAGCCATCCATTCCAGGGAGGAACGACCCGATGCAAAACAAGAAATGCATGATCATCGGTTTCAACGACTTTTCGTTCGAAGAGTATTGCCAGATGCTTGACCAGCTCGCGCCGGACGCTGCGGCGAAGCGCGACCTGCGGCTGGCGTTCGTCGATTACGACGGGGAGCGGTGCCACGCCCTAGGCGTCCTGAACAAGACCCGCAGGATGCAAGGCCTGAGTGACCTGAACCTCAACAACGCCGATTTCCTGTGGCCCGTGGTGATGGTGTTGGGCTCCTACCTGGAAAAGCACGCAATCGCCTTCGATTACGTGAACCTGTTCCAGCACGAAAAGGACGTCCTGGCGCAGAAGCTCAGCACCGGCGACTTCAGCACCGTGGTCATCACCACGACCCTTTACGTGATGCCGCACCCGGTGCAGGAAATCGTGGATTTCGTGCGCGCCTGCGCGCCGCAGGTCCGGATCATCATTGGCGGCCCCTATATCAGCGGACTGTTCAAGGCCCACGAGCGCGACATGCTTGGCGACTATCTGAGCGTCCTGGGCGGTGACATCTACATCAACAGCAACGAGGGCGAGGACACGCTGCGGCAGGTGCTGGAGGCCGTGAACGCAGGCCGTCCCGTGGCGGGCCTGAGCCGCACGGCGGTGATGGAGGGCGACGGTTGGGTGTTCGGGGCGGACGAGCCCGAATACAACGAACTGAAGGAGAACTTCGTCAACTACCGGTTGTTCCAGCCCAGGGGCATCGGGCGTTTCCTGTCGACGCGCACGGCCAAGTCCTGTCCCTATTCCTGCGCCTTCTGCGGATTCCCGCAACGGGCCGGCAAGTACCGCTACCTGTCCACCGCCGACGTGGAGCGGGAACTGGACGCGATCAAGGCCATCGGCACCGTGGACACGGTCACGTTCCTGGACGACACGTTCAACGTGCCCAAGCAACGGTTCCGCGAAATCATGCAGATGATGATCGACAACCGATACGGTTTTAAGTGGAACTCGTTCTACCGTTCAGACCAGGGCGATGAGCAGACCATTGAGCTGATGGCGCGGGCTGGGTGCGAAGGTGTGTTTCTGGGCATCGAGTCGGCCTCCGACAAGATGCTCGCCCTGATGCGCAAGACCTCGCGCAGAAAGAACTACGAGCAGGCGATCACGGCGTTCCGCGCTGCCGGCATCGCGACGCACGCTTCCTTCATCATCGGGTTTCCCGGGGAAACCCTGGAAACGGTGCAGGAGAGCCTGGACTTCATCGAGACCTTCCGACCGGACACCTTCCGTGCCCAGGTGTGGTACTGCGATCCGTTGACCCCCATCTGGAACGACCGGGAGAAGTACGGGATCACAGGGGCGGGGTTCGACTGGGCCCACGCCACGATGGACAGCGAGCAGGCGGCGTCCATCACCGAGCGGTTCTTCCTCACGGCCGAGCACTCGACCTGGCTGCCGCAGTTCGGCTTCGAGCAGTGGAGCCTGTTCTACCTGCACCGTATGGGCATGGAGAAACGCAACATCCTCGGTTATCTGGACGGGTTCAATGCGGCGGTGAAACATCAATTGTTGCACGGGGACGATGCGCCCCTGCCGGATCCGGTCACGGAGCGCTTCCGGTTCAGCGCGGCGCTACCGGCCCAGGCGCCGCGCGTCGGCGCGGTCAGCCTTTCCAGGGCGGCCGCCGTGCGGTTCAAGCAAGCCGAGGCGCGCTTGCGGGAAACCGCGAGGCGGGTGGATCCCGACCCGGCACACGCCTTGGGCGTGCAGACCGGCAAGCAGACGCAGACGCCGGTCATGGGCGTTGCGCAAAGGGACCGCGGCGCTGATCCGGACGTCGGCGTGGCCGTGCAGTTTCTCAGGCAGGCCTCGAAGACGCTGGGCAGCGACCGTTTCCTGGTGCAGTGGATCGACGGCGAGGGTGAGCGGCTGATCGCCGTCGACGCGCTCGCCGGGTGCAGCGATGAGGCGCTCTGCGCCGATGTGTCGGCATCGTTGGCCCGGGCGTCCCGTCTCGACAGCCATGAACGGTACCTGCTATCGCGCCATTCACGGCTGCGTGCCGCTGGCATCGTTGCGCATCAGCCAGTGCTCAAGGTCTTCGCAGGCGTGCCGCACGCTGAGGCCTGCCTGGACAGCGCTCCCTACATGCACCTGGTGCTTTCGCGTTCCGGCCACGAAGGTCGCGTCGCCAGCGCGCTCACCAATTTCGTCCGGTGGACGGATGCCCGCCAGGACGCTGACCGCGCCGGCGAGGCCGAGGAGCCGCTGGTGATCCTCAAGGCGCAATAGAAGCCTGGCGCAGCGCGGTCGGGGAGGGGAGCGTGCGGTTCATCCCGGGCTCCCCTGGCTGGCGGGAGAGGCCGGTCAGCCTTGCAGGGCGGCCTTCTTGCGCGCTTCGCGTTCGAGGGCGGCGGCCCGCAACTGTTCGGCGATGCGGGTTTCGATGCGCTCCTCGATAAGCCTGACGAACAGGCCGTTGCCTTTGAGGGCCGGCGCGATTTCATACGCGTGCCCGTCGGGATCCCGTGCCCAGTAGCCGGCGTCGATCAAGGTGCGGCGCAGCTCGACGATGTCGCTGCGCAGCATGGGGGCGAAGCGTGAGCGCCACTGGTCCAGCGCGACGGTGGCCTCGCGCTCGCTGTAGCGTTTGCCGGGCGACAACGCGGCGCTGACGTAAAGCAGCAGGGCGGCCAGTTCCTGGCGGTTCAGGCGGCCCAGTGTCAGCCCGTTCTTTTTGCTCAGGTGCGTCAGGGTCGCGACGCACTGGTCGAAATCGTTGGGAAACTCCTTGTCCATGTCTTGCTCCTTGGGTCTGAGGGATCGGTGCGGTGCCGCCGACGCAGGGCAGCACGGCAGCCAGTATGGCACTGGCCATCGGCCGATGGGGCGCTCCGGTCTGCGCCATTCGGCGGCGAAAAAAAACCCTTCTGCCCGACCGATGCGCAATCGAGACAGAAGGGGGGGGTAACGCTTCAACGACAGGGCGAGCCTTATCGGCCCGCCGGATCCGCTAGGCCGCGCCGTCGAGGAACTGCTCGGCGTAGTGGCAAGCCACCTGGCGCGTGTCGAGCTGGCGCAGGGCCGGCTCCTCGGTGCTGCACCGCTCGGTGGCGTACGGGCAGCGCTTGTGGAAGGCGCAGCCGGGCGGCGGGTTCAGCGGGTTGGGCAGCTCGCCGGCGATCTTGATCTTCGGTTTGTCCGGGTCCGGGTGGATGGCCGGGGTCGCCGAGAGCAGGGCCTGGGTGTAAGGGTGCAGGGGACGGTTGTAGATGTCCTCCTTGGGCCCCATTTCCACCGGCCGGCCCAGGTACATCACCAGTACCTGGTCGGCGACGTGGCGCACCACCGCCAGGTTGTGCGAGATGAAGACGTAGGCGGTGTTGAATTCCTGCTGCAGGTCCATGAACAGGTTCAGCACCTGGGCCTGGATCGACACGTCCAGGGCCGAGGTCGGTTCGTCTGCCACCAGTACCTTGGGTTGCAGCATCATCGCCCGGGCCAGGGCGATGCGCTGGCGCTGGCCGCCGGAGAACATGTGTGGATAGCGCTGGTAATGCTCGGGGCGCAGGCCCACCTGCTTCATCATCGCCTGGACTTTCTCGCGGCGCTCGGTGGCCGACAGCTGGGTGTTGATCAGCAGCGGCTCGGCCAGCTGGTCACCGATCTTCTGCCGTGGGTTGAGCGAGGCATAGGGGCTCTGGAACACCATCTGCACGTCGCGGCGCAGTTGCTTGCGCTGCGCCTTGGTGGCGCCCTTGACCTCATGGCCGGCGATTTGCAACGAGCCCGAGGATGGCTCCTCGATCAGGGTCAGGGCCCGGGCCAGGGTGGATTTGCCGCACCCGGATTCGCCCACCACGGCCAGGGTCTTGCCGGCCTCCAGTTCGAAGGACACGCCATTGAGCGCGCGGACGGTGGCATGGCCCTTGAACAGGCCCCGGGACACTTCGTAGTGACGGGTCAGGTCGCGGGCGGTAAGAACGACGGCCATTACGCCACCTCCTGGTTGAGCGGGTAGAAGCAGCGCACCAGGCTGGCGGCTTGCGGATCGAGGCTGGGCCGCTGCTGGCGGCAGTTTTCCTGGACGTAGGGGCAGCGTGGCGATAGCAGGCAGCCCTGGGGCCGGTCATAGCGGCCGGGAACGATGCCCGGCAGGGTCGAGAGCCGCGAGGCTCCGAGGCTGTGCTCGGGAATCGCCGCCAGCAGGGCTTCGCTGTAGGGGTGTGCGGGGATGTCGAACAGCTCCGGCACCTTGCCCACTTCCACGGCCTGGCCGGCGTACATCACGCAGACGCGCTGGGCGGTCTCGGCCACCACGGCCAGGTCGTGGGTGATCAGCACCAGGCCCATGTTCTGCTCTTTCTGCAGGCTCAGCAGCAGGTCCATGATCTGTGCCTGGATGGTCACGTCCAGGGCGGTGGTCGGTTCATCGGCGATCAGCAGCTTGGGTTCGCCGGCGATGGCCATGGCGATCGCCACGCGCTGGCTCATGCCACCGGACAGCTGGTGTGGGTAGGCGTCCATGCGGCTGGCGGCGCCCGGGATCTCGACCTTCTCCAGCAGTTCGATGGCGCGCTTGCGGGCGGCCTTGCCGGACATCTTCAGGTGCAGGCGCAGCACTTCCTCGATCTGGAAGCCCACGGTGTAGCTGGGGTTCAGTGCGGTCATCGGGTCCTGGAAGACCATGGCCAGGTCCTTGCCGACGATCTGCCGGCGCTGGCGGGCACTGAGCTTGAGCATGTCCTTGCCGTCGAAGGTCAGGGCGTCGGCGGTGACGATGCCGGGATGCTCGATCAGGCCCATCAGGGCCATCATGGTCACCGATTTGCCGGAGCCGGACTCGCCGACGATGGCCAGTACTTCGCCCTTGTCGACCTTGAGGTCCAGGCCATCCACCACGGGAACGGCCTTGGCGTCGCCGAAACGGACATTGAGATTCTTGATTTCTAACAGTGACATGGGAATCTCCTCAGGCGGCATTCTTGAGCTTCGGATCCAGCGCATCGCGCAGGCCGTCGCCCATCAGGTTGATTGCCAGCACGCTGAGCAAAATGGTCAGGCCGGGCAGGCTCACGACCCACCAGGCGCGTTCGATGTAGTCGCGGGCCGAGGCCAGCATGGTGCCCCACTCGGGGGTAGGCGGCTGGACGCCGAGGCCGAGGAAGCCCAGGGCGGCGGCGTCGAGGATCGCCGAGGAGAAGCTCAGGGTGGCCTGGACGATCAGCGGTGCCATGCAGTTGGGCAGCACGGTGATGAACATCAGGCGCGGCAGGCCGGCACCGGCCAGGCGGGCGGCGGTCACGTAGTCGCGGTTGAGTTCGCCCATCACCGCGGCGCGGGTCAGGCGCACATAGGACGGCAGCGAGACCACGGCAATGGCGATCACGGTGTTGATCAGCCCTGGGCCGAGGATGGCGACGATGGCCACGGCCAGCAGCAGCGAAGGCAGGGCCAGCATGATGTCCATCAGGCGCATGATGCTCGGGCCCAGCAGGCGTGGGAAGAAACCGGCGAACAGGCCCAGCAGGATCCCCGGGATCAGCGACATCACCACCGACGACAGGCCGATCAGCAGCGACAGGCGCGAACCCTGGATCAGCCGCGAGAGCAGGTCGCGGCCCAGTTCGTCGGTACCCAGCAGGAACTGCATCTGCCCGCCTTCGAGCCAGGCGGGTGGGGTCAGCAGGAAGTCGCGGTATTGCTCGCTGGGGTTATGTGGCGCTACCCAGGGGGCGAAGATCGCGCAGAACACCACCAGCAGCATGAACAGCAAGCCGGCCACGGCGCCCTTGTTGCGGGAGAAGTGCTGCCAGAATTCTTTGTAGACGGACGGGTAAAGCAGGCTTTGATCGACTGCTACCGAGGAAGTTGGAGTACTCATGAGTCTTGGCCTCAGCGCTGATGACGGATGCGTGGGTTGGCAAAGCCGTAGAGGATGTCCACCACGAAGTTGACCATGATCACCAGGCAGGCGATCAACAGGATGCCGTTCTGCACCACGGGATAGTCCCGGGCGCCGATGGCTTCGATCAGCCATTTACCGATGCCGGGCCAGGAAAAGATGGTTTCGGTCAGGACCGCGCCGGCCAGCAGGGTGCCGACTTGCAGGCCGACCACGGTCAGTACCGGGATCAGCGCGTTGCGCAGGCCATGGACGAAGACCACCCGGTTGGGCGACAGGCCCTTGGCCTTGGCGGTACGGATGTAGTCCTCACGCAGCACTTCGAGCATCGAGGAGCGGGTCATCCGCGCGATCACCGCCAAGGGAATGGTGCCCAGCACGATGGCGGGCAGGACCAGGTGTTCCAGGGCATCGACGAAGGCGCCGGTGTCGCCGGCCAGCAGGGTATCGATCAGCATGAAGCCGGTCTTGGGCTCGATGTCGTAGAGCAGGTCGATACGTCCGGAAACCGGGGTCCAGCCCAGGCTCACCGAGAAGAACATGATCAGGATCAGGCCCCACCAGAAGATCGGCATCGAGTAGCCGGCGAGGGAAATTCCCATCACCCCGTGGTCGAACAGCGAGCCGCGCCTGAGGGCGGCGATCACCCCGGCCAGCAGGCCGATGACACCGGCGAACAGCAGGGCGGCCATGGCCAGTTCCAGGGTCGCGGGGAACAGCGAGGAGAACTCGCTCCAGACGCTGGTGCGGGTGCGCAGGGACTCGCCCAGATCGCCATGGGCAAGCTTGCCGATGTAGTCCAGGTACTGGGCATACAGCGGTTTGTTCAATCCAAGGCGTTCCATTGCCTGGGCATGCATCTCGGGGTCGACCCGGCGCTCGCCCATCATGACTTCCACGGGATCGCCGGGAATCATGCGGATCAGGGCGAAGGTCAACAAGGTGATGCCGAAGAATGTGGGAATCAATAACCCCACACGGCGGGCAATAAAACTAAACATCTTCTGAAGTACCTCAATCAGCCGGTTAGGCGTGTCCGCCGCTCCCAGGTCGGGAGCGGCGGGCGTTTCTTATTACTTCACCTGGGTGGTAGCGAAGTTGTTGTTGGTCAGGGGGCTCTGGTGATACCCCTCGACGTTCTTGCGCATGGCGGTGAACATTTTCGGATAGGCCATGGGAATCCAGGGTTGATCCTGCTCAAAGACCAGCAGGGCCTTTTCATAGAGCTCGGCACGCTTGGCCGGTTCAGTGTCGGCGCGGGCCTGGTCGATCAGGTCCTGGAAGGTCTTGTTGCACCAGCGGGCGTAGTTTTCGCCGTTTTTCGCCGCGTCACAACTCAGGTTCGGGGTCAGGAAGTTGTCCGGGTCACCGTTATCCCCGGCCCAGCCGGCGGACACCATGTCGTGTTCGCCGTTCTTCGCGCGCTTGAGCATTTCGCCCCATTCCATCACGCGGATATCCAGCTTGAGGCCGATCTTGGCCAGGTCGGCCTGCATCATCTGCGCGCCCAGCAGTGGGTTGGGGTTGGTCGGGCCGCCGCCGTTGCGGGTGAACAGGGTGATCACCGTGCCTTCGGGCACGCCGGCTTCCTTGAGCAGGGCGCGGGCCTTGTCCAGGTCCCGGGGTGGGTTCTTCAAGCTGCTGTTGAAGCCCAGCAGGGTCGGTGGGTACGGGCCGGTGCCGGCCAAGGCGTTGCCCGGGCCATACAGGCTGTTGAGGTAGGCTTCCTTGTCGAAGGCGATGTTGATCGCCTTGCGTACCCGTACGTCGCTCATGTACTTGCGGGTAGTGTTCATGGCGATGTAGCCGGTGGTCATGGCCGCCAGCTCATCGACCTTCAGGTTCGGGTCGGCCTTGATGCTGGGGATGTCATCGGGTTTGGGATACAGGGCGATCTGGCATTCGTTGGCCTTGAGCTTTTGCAGGCGCACGTTGTTGTCGGTGGTGATCGCCAGGATCAGTGCTTCTGCCGGCGGCTTGCCACGGAAATAGTCCGGGTTGGCCTTGAACCGTACCTGGGCGTCCTTGGCATAGCGGGTGAAGATGAACGGGCCGGTGCCGATCGGCTTGCTGTTGAGCTCCAGGGTCTTGCCTTCCTTGAGCAGCTTGTCGGCGTATTCGGCCGGGAAGATCGACGAGAAGGCCATGGCCAGGTCGGCCAGGAACGGAGCTTCGCGGCGGGTCAGCGTGAAGACCACGGTGTGGTCGTCGACTTTCTCTACGCTCTTGAGCAGTTCCTTGAAGCCCATGCTTTCGAAATAGGGGAAACCCACGCTGGACTTGTCATGCCAGGGGTGCTTCGGGTCCAGCTGGCGCTGGAAGCTCCAGAGCACGTCGTCGGCGTTCATGTCGCGGGTCGGGGTGAAGTAGTCGGTGCTGTGGAACTTGACGCCCTTGCGCAGGTGGAAGGTGTATTGCAGGCCGTCAGGGCTGATTTCCCAGGACTCGGCCAGCGCTGGCCGGATGTCCGTGGTGCCCGGCTTGAAGTCCACCAGCCGGTTGAAAATGGTTTCCGCCGCTGCGTCGGCAGTCACCGCGGTCGTGTACTGGGCCATATCGAAACCTTCCGGGCTGGCTTCGGTACAGACCACCAAGGGTTTGGCCGCGGCGCCCAGGGCGACGCTCAGCAGTGCGGCGCTCATGGCCGCTTTCATGGGTAGCATTTTCATCGAGAACCCCCTTTCGAACGATGGAGCCAGCGTAGCTTGAAGGGCGGACTCGTCATGACTCCGCCCTTCAACTGGTGGGTTATAGGATATTGAACGGTACCGTGGTGACCAGGCGGAACTCGTTGATGTTGCCGTCGGCCTGGTACTTGCTGGCGCGGTGGGTGGTGTAGGTCGCGCGGATCGCGGTGGCCTTGAGCGGGCCGCTCTGCACGGCGTAGCTGGCGCCGATGCCGTATTCGTAGTGGGTTTCGCCGTCCATGTTCCTGACGTCGTAGGCGGTACCGCGGTAGTGAGTACCGTCGATGCCCCAGCCGCGGGCCTGGTAGAGGTTGAACTTGAGGCCGGGCACGCCGTACTCGGCCATGTTCAGGCCGTAGGCGATCTGGAACGACTTCTCGTTCGGGCCGTTGAAGTCCGAGAGCAGGGAGTTGGCCAGGTAGATGCCGTTGGTTTCGTGCAGGTAGTCGAAGTACTCGTTACCGTTCACCGCCTGGTAGGAGAAGGTCAGGCTGTGGGCCTGGTGGGCCAGGCCCAGGGACAGCGAGTAGGTATCGTTGTCGATCTCGCCCATCTCTTTCTTGCCGGTATCGACGGTCTTGTAGTAGTTCAGGCCGGTGGTCAGGCCCAGCACCGAGCTGTCACCCAGTTCGTGGGTGGCACCGAAGTAGTACTGGTTCCAGAAGTCTTCCACCTTGGAGGCGTAGAGGCTGGTCTTCAGGCTCTTGAGCGGCTGGTAGTTGGCGCCGATCAGGCTGACGCGATCGGTCTCGGCCTTGTTGTTGGTGTATTCGGCGCGGAATTTCGACAGGCTCTGCTCGGTCCGTGGCGATACCCGGTCGTAGGTGCCGGCGTCGAACGACAGGTTGTTGAATTCTTCGCTATGGATGCTGGCGCCTTCGAAGCTCGAAGGCAGTGCACGGTTGCCGATGACATCGACGATCGGTGTGCTGACGTTCTGCCGGCCGACGGTCAGGGTGGTGTTGGAGACGCGGAACTTGACGTTGGCCAGGCCCAGCTTGCTCCACTGGCCCACGGCGTCGCCGTCGGAATGGGTCAGGGTACGGTTGTTCTTGCCGGCGATGTGCTTGCGGTCACGGTCCAGGGCGATGGCGTTGTAGGCGGCGACTTCGGTGCTGACCCCAACGGTGCCTTCGGTGAAGCCGGAGGTGTAGTTGAGGATGGTGCCCTGCACCCAGTTGATGCGGCGCGGCGTGGAGGTCGGCTGGCCGTTGTGGTTGTAGGAGAAGCGGTCGTTACGACGCTTCAATTCGTTGGCGTACCAGTTACGGGTGGTCCCGGACAGGCTCTGGCCTTCGATGAACCCCTTGGACTCGGCCTGGGCATTCTTGCTGTTCAGTTCAGTCGGGACGAAGTCCTGGCTGACGCTCTCTGCATAGGCCGTAGCAGTGATGCTACTGATGGCCAGGGCTAACAATGCGCTGCTGCTCAGTTTCATGGGTGATGCTCCTTTGTTTTGTTTTTTTACTTGCCGGTTTTTTTCGGCCGGCTGGTTTTTTGGAACTCATTCAAGGCATCGCAAACGTTTGCAGGGTGCTCATTCTCTGAATCCAGGCAATACGCCTGCATGAGGACGAAAAACGCCCTCAGGGTTCTAGGCTCATCGGTTATGGGGTCAGGCCGACCCCGGAAAAGGAATTGCGGCCAAAGGGGCTGACCTTGAAGCCCTCGACTTTCGCGCTCAACGGCTGGTTGATCGTCGAATGGGCTATGGGGGTGATCGGCACCTGTTGCTTGAGCAGCTGCTGGGCCTGCTTGTACAACAAGGTGCGCTGGTCGCGATCGGTGACGATCTTGGCCTGCTTGATCAGCTTGTCGTACTGCGGGTCGCACCACATCGAATAGTTGTTGCCGCCGATGGCATCGCAGCTGTACAGGGTGCCCAGCCAGTTGTCGGGGTCACCGTTGTCGCCGGTCCAGCCGATCAGGCTGACGTCGTGCTCGCCGTTCTTGGTGCGCTTGATGTACTCGCCCCATTCGTAGCTGACGATCTTCACCTTGAAGCCGATTTTCGCCCAGTCCGCCTGCAGCATCTCGGCCATCAGCTTGGCGTTGGGGTTGTAGGGGCGCTGCACGGGCATGGCCCACAGGGTGATCTGCGTGCCCTCCTTGACCCCGGCGGCCTTGAGCAGCTCGCGGGCCTTGTCCGGGTTGTAGGCGGCATCCTTGATGCTGTCGTCGTAGGACCACTGGGTCGGCGGCATGGCGTTGACCGCCAGCTGGCCGGCGCCCTGGTACACGGCATTGAGGATCGCCGGCTTGTTCACCGCCATGTCCAGCGCCTGGCGCACTTCCAGGCGGTCGAACGGCTGGTGCTGCACGTTGTAGGCGATGTAGCCGAGGTTGAACCCGGGCTTCTCGATCACTTGCAGTTTCGGATCGCTCTTCAGGGCGTCGACATCGGCCGGGCGCGGGTGCAGGGTGACCTGGCATTCGCCGGCGCGCAGCTTCTGCACCCGCACCGAGGCATCGGTGTTGATGGCGAAGATCAGGCGGTCGAGCTTGACCCGGCTCGGGTCCCAGTAGTGCGGGTTGGCGGTGTAGCGGATCTGCGAATCCTTCTGGTAGCGCTGGAAGACGAAGGGACCGGTGCCGATGGGTTTCTGGTTGATCTGGCTCGGGGTGCCGGCCTTGAGCAGTTGCTCGGCGTATTCGGCGGAAAGGATCGCGGCGAAGCTCATGGCCAGGTTCTGGATGAACGCCGCATCCACGGTATTGAGGGTGATGACCACGGTCAGCGGGTCGCTCTTCTCGACCCTGGCGATGTTCTTGTTCAGGCTCATGCCGTTGAAGTAGGGGAACTCCGTCGGGTAGGCACGGCGGAACGGGTGGTCGGCGTCGAGCATGCGGTTGAAGGTGAACAGCACGTCGTCGGCATTGAAGTCACGGGTCGGCTTGAAGTACGAGGTGCTGTGGAACTTCACGCCCTCGCGCAGGTGGAAGGTGTAGCTCAGGCCATCCTCGGAGATGTCCCAGCGGGTGGCGAGGGCGGGCAAGACGTTGGTCGCGCCTCTCTCGAACTCCACCAGGCGGTTGTACAACGGCTCGGCGGCATCGTTGTCGGTGGCCGTGGTGTATTGCGCGGTGTCGAAACCGGCCGGGCTGCCTTCGGAGCAGAACACCAGGCTGCGGTCGGCGGCCTGGCCCAACGAACTGGCGACCAACAGGCCGCTGCCCAGCAACGCCGGGATGATCAAGGAGTGACGCATGACGATCCATCTCCATTTTTTGTTGTGATGATCAAGGGACCATGGCTCCTTCCTGGAGCCTGTACAGGTCATTGATGCCAAACCATGGTTGCCCAAATGCCCACCGTCGCCCTGGCAAGCCGAGGGCCTGGGCCGTATCCGGCTGTCTTTTCGGGTACGGCCCCGGGATCGTGCGGCTGCGAGGTGGCGCAGTTGCGTCGAGGCCGGGGGACTCAGTCGGGGGCAGGGCGACGGTGGCGTCAGGACGCCACCGTCGTCGCAAGCTACTTGCTGATGCTCACGCCGTAGAAGGCGTTCAAGCCGAACGGGCTGATCTTGAAGTCCTGCACGTTGGCGCGCATGGGTTGGAACACCGTCGAGTGCGCGATAGGTGTCATCGGGACTGCATCTTTGAGGATGTGCTGCGCCTGCTTGTACAGCTCGGTGCGTTTAGCGACATCCGAGGTGGCCTTGGCTTGCTTGATCAAAGCGTCGTAAGGCTTGTCACACCATTTCGAGAAGTTGTTGCCGTTCATGGCGTCGCAGCCGAACAGGGTGCCCAGCCAGTTGTCGGGGTCACCGTTGTCGCCGCTCCAGCCGATGATCATCGCCTGGTTCTCGCCACCCTTGGAACGCTTGATGTACTCGCCCCACTCATAGCTGACGATGTTCACCTTCAGGCCGATCTTCGCCCAGTCGGACTGCAGCATTTCCGCCATCAGCTTGGCGTTGGGGTTGTAGGGACGCTGTACCGGCATGGCCCACAGGGTGATCTGGGTGCCTTCCTTGACGCCGGCTTCCTTGAGCAGTTGGCGGGCTTTTTCGGGATCGTACTTGGCGTCCTTGATGGTGGTGTCGTAGGACCATTGGGTCGGTGGCATGGCATTGACCGCCAGCTGGCCGGCGCCCTGGTACACCGACTCGATGATCTGCGGCTTGTTCACCGCCATGTCCAGGGCCTGGCGTACCTTGAGGTCGGCCAGCGGGTTGGCGTCGGTGCGGCCCCTGAGGACCGGCATCACGTTGTAGGCGACATAACCCAGGTTGAAGCCGGCCTGTTCAGGCATCTTCAGGTCCTTGTCCTCCTTGATGGCCTTGAGGTCGGCCGGACGCGGGAAGAGGGTGACCTGGCATTCGTTCTTCTTCAGCTTCTGGATACGCACCGATGGGTCGGTGGTGATGGCGAAGATCAGGTTGTCGATCTTCACGTCTTCGGGTTTCCAGTAGTCCTTGTTGCCGGTGTAGCGGATGTTCGAGTCTTTCTGGTAGCTCTTGAACACGAACGGGCCGGTGCCGATCGGCTTCTGGTTGATGTCGCTGGTCTTGCCTTCCTTGAGCAGCTTGTCGGCGTATTCGGCGGACTGGACGGAGGCGAAGCTCATGGCCAGGTTCTGGATGAACGCGGCGTCGACGGTCTTCAGCGAGAAACGCACGGTCTTGTCGTCGAGCTTCTCGATCTTGGTGATGTTGGTGTCCATCCCCATGTCGGTGAAATACGGGAACTCGGTGGGGTATGCCTTACGGAACGGCATGTCCTTGTCGATCATCCGGGTGAAGGTGAACACCACGTCGTCGGCATTGAAGTTGCGGGTCGGGGTGAAGTACGGCGTGGTATGGAACTTGACGCCTTCGCGCAGGTGGAAGGTGTAGGTCAGGCCGTCTTCGGAGATGTCCCAGCTGGTGGCCAGGCCCGGGATCACCGCGGTGCCGCCACGTTCGAACTGGCTGAGACGGTTGAACAGGGTCTCGGCCGAGGCGTCGAAGTCGGTTCCGGTGGTGTACTGGCCCGGGTCGAAACCGGCAGGGCTGCCCTCGGAACAGAACACCAGATTAGTCGCCGCCTGGGCGATGGGGGCGCTGGCCAGCAGACCGGCGCTGACTAAAAACGGAATGACTGCTTGTTTGAACATGGTGGCCTCAGGATTTGTTGTCGTTGTTGGTGTTGAGGGCGACCTTGTGAGTCGACCCGCCGATACTTATGCAGGCCCCATACCCAATGCAAGATGCGGGGCCGACACGGGTATCAAAGAGTGGAACGAACGTACAGTAATGACGCATTTGTATAAATCTTGACGCATTTGATCGTTTGCGCCGGTTCTTTATGGTGCATTTTCCGCCTTTTGGGTGGGCATGCATGGACGATCGTGCCCCGTAATGGTGCGCGCCCCGGGCGGACGGCGAGCGGCTTGCGTAGCGGATTTTCCGGCGCACGGGCGGCCCCGCAGGGGAGCTGCAACGCCTTGGCGGCCGGAAGGGAAGAAGAGGGGAAATGGTTGCCAACGGCGTGGGGCAGCGGGGAGCCGAGGCTCAGACCGGCGGCCTGCCAAACCTGGAATGGTTGGAACTTACACATGCAAACCTCATTTTTTCTTTTTCTAGGGCTTACCTGAGGGTGGCCTTGTGGGCCGTGGCAACTCGCCTTGCCATGGGAAATGGATGAACCCATGGACCCTATGCGGCGCTGACGAGTGCCTGTCATGTGCTTGCATGGCCACTCGCCGATGCCGAAATTAAGTCATGCTGAAATTGCGGTCAACGAAAATTAAGCATGGCTAACTTTTCTCCTGCGCAAAGCCTCGTCCTTGAGGTTCGGCAGGCTTGGCGGGGATGGATTTCAGGAGGCAGGATGGTCGTCGAACAGGCCCATGGTGGTGACGGTCAGGACCTCTGCCGGTCCATCGCCGACATTGGCCAGGAAGTGGGCCTTGGTCGCGTCGAAGTGCACCGAGTCGCCGGGGCCGAGTGGGTATTGCCGGCCTTCGATGGTGTACACGATCTGTCCAGAGAGAACGTAGGAAAACTCCGACCCATCATGGGAGATGAGTTCTGATTGATATCCCACTGATATGTTCATCTTGACCGCGTTGATCATGTTCCCGGGAAAGGAACTGGACAGGCGCTCATAGGCCAGCGGCTGGCCCTCGATGGTATAGCGCACCCGCTCACCGTCGTGGGAGTCGGGCTGGGCCTGGATGGGCTGGTCGAACAGGGCGTTCAGCGGGACGTTCAGGGACTTGGCGATGTTGACCAGGGATGAGATGGACACCCCGGTGAGATTGCGTTCTGCCTGGGAGAGAAAGCTGGCAGTCAGACCGGACTCGCTGGCAATCTGGCGCAGGGTTTTCTTGGCGGCGCGGCGATAGCGGCGCAGGCGTTCGCCGATGCGATCTGCGGTCATTGAAGAGACTCTTATTGGAAAGCTGCAGTTTACCCGGTGTGTATCCGGTGGACGTCAATAACGTATGACAGATTCATGACGGGGACGTCACTGTAACATCACCTCGCCGGTTGGATTCATACACAACAGGGCGAGTTTTCCTAATTCGCCTGACGACAGGCAGAAACACAAAACGGCGGCCTCGTTTGCACGGGGTCGCCGTTTTGCGTGGAGGGTATAGGGCTTATTGCATCAGCACTTCGATGGCGCCGTCGGCGGTCATGTTGACCTTGCTGGTACCCGCCTCGACTTCCGGGGTGACGGGGGCGGAGGCGAAGTCCGCGCTGGCGGCCTTCATCATCGGGGCGCGCAGGTAGGGCTGTGGATAGCCATCGGCGTTGAGGTTCAGGCTGACGATCTTGTAGCCCTTGCCACCCAGTGCCTCGGTCGCCAGCTGGGCCCGGGCCTTGAATGCCTGGACCGCGTCCTTGAGCAGGGCATCCTCGCTGGCCTTGCGGGTTGCGGGAGCGATGGCGAAGTCCATGCCGTCCATCTTCAGGTTGGCCAGCAACTCGCCGGTCAGCTTGGACAGGGCGGCGAAGTCGGCGCTTTCCAGGCGCAGTTCCGCGCGCTCGCGCCAGCCGGTGATCTTCTGGCCCTTGCTGTCGTAGATCGGATAGCTGTTGCGGCTGCCCTGGCTCAGGGTGATGCCCTTGACCTGGCGCGCCTGCTCCAGGGCCTTGTTCATGGTGGTGCTGACGTCTGCCGCCAGCTTGGCCGGATCGGAGTTTTGCGCCTCGTTGTAGAGGGTCACGATCATCAAGTCCCGGGCCACTTCCTGGCTGGCTTCGGCACGCAGGGAAACCTGGTTGTAGTGCAATTCATCGGCGGCCAGGGCAGGCAGGCTGGTGAGGGTGCCGGCGCCAAGGGCCAGAAGGGCGACGCTGCGGGTGAAGTGCTGCATGGGATCTCCTTGAGTGCGGTCTGCAAGCCAAAGGTTCGCGCCTGCGTGAGCGATAAGACTCTAGCTTTTATTCCCAGTTGCACCCATTACAACTTTGATACATCTTGGCGTCCCTTATTCCGGGACTTGTGCTTGTAGCTCAAAGCTTGCCGCTGCTTTTCCTGTGGCGCTTTGCCGCAGTTTTGCCTGTGCCGGGGGCTGCTTGGTTATACTTCCGCCGATTGCCCTGGAGCGCTCATCAGGAGAGCTCATGCTCGCCCCCGTAAAATTGCTGTCCGCAACCCGCCAGAACCTCTGGCGCCTGACCTTCATCCGCACCCTGGTTCTGGCCGCTCAGGCCGGTTCGGTGGGGCTTGCCTACTGGCTGGACCTGCTGCCGCTGCCCTGGTTGCAACTGGGCATCACCCTGGTGTTCTCCATGGTGCTGTGCGCTTTCACCGCTATCCGCTTGCGCACTTCATGGCCGGTGACGGAGCTGGAATATGCCCTGCAACTGGCCTGCGACCTATTTATCCACAGCGTGCTGCTGTATTTCTCCGGCGGTTCCACCAACCCCTTCGTCTCCTATTACCTGGTGCCCCTGACCATCGCCGCGGTGACCCTGCCCTGGCGCTATTCGGTGGTGCTTTCCGGAATCGCCCTGGCGCTCTATACCCTGCTGCTGGCGTGGTTCTATCCCTTGCAGACCCTGCCCATCGCCCGCGAGAACCTGCAGGTCTACGGCATGTGGCTGAGCTTTGCCCTGGCCGCGGCGGTGATTACCTTCTTTGCCACACGGATGGCCGAGGAGCTGCGGCGCCAGGAAGAACTGCGGGCGATCCGCCGCGAGGAAGGGCTGCGCGACCAGCAGCTGCTGGCCGTGGCTACCCAGGCCGCCGGGGCCGCCCATGAGCTGGGCACGCCGCTGGCGACCATGAGCGTGCTGCTCAAGGAAATGCGCCAGGACCATCCCGATCCGTTGCTGCAGGATGACCTGTCCGTGCTTCAGGACCAGGTCAAGCTGTGCAAGGAAACCTTGCAGCAATTGGTGCGCGCCGCCGAAGCCAATCGGCGGATGGCGGTAGAGATGCAAGATGTCACCCAGTGGCTTGACGAAGCCCTGAACCGCTGGCACCTGATGCGTCCGGAAGCCAGCTATCGTTTCCACCTGCTGGGCCAGGGCCCGGCGCCACGCCTGGCGCCGCCACCGGACCTGACCCAGGCCCTGCTCAATTTGCTCAACAATGCCGCCGACGCCTGCCCAGAAGGCCTGGAGGTGCGCCTGGACTGGAATGCGGAGGACCTGACCATCAGTATCCGCGACCACGGCGCCGGAGTACCCTTGGCCATCGCCGAGCAGATTGGCAAACCGTTTTTTACCACCAAGGGCAAAGGTTTCGGCCTGGGCCTGTTCTTGAGCAAGGCCAGCGTGACCCGCGCTGGTGGCTCAGTAAAACTCTACAGCCATGAGGAAGGCGGTACGCTCACCGAGCTGCGCCTGCCCCGTGCCGCCCGAGGAGACGACCATGAGTGAAGAGAACCAAGTCGAAGGCGAGGAACTGCCGCACCTGTTGCTGGTGGATGATGACGCTACCTTTACCCGCGTGATGGCGCGGGCCATGAGTCGCCGGGGCTTTCGCGTCAGCACCGCGGGTTCCGCCGAGGAGGGGTTGGCGCTGGCCCAGCAGGACCTGCCGGACTACGCCGCGCTGGACCTGAAGATGGACGGCGATTCCGGGCTGGTGCTGCTGCCCAAGCTGCTGGAGCTGGACCCGGAGATGCGCGTGCTGATCCTCACCGGCTACTCGAGCATCGCCACCGCGGTGGAGGCGATCAAGCGCGGTGCCTGCAACTACCTGTGCAAGCCGGCGGACGCCGACGATGTACTGGCCGCGCTGCTGTCCGAGCATGCCGACCTCGACACCCTGGTACCGGAAAACCCGATGTCGGTGGACCGCCTGCAATGGGAGCATATCCAGCGGGTGCTGACCGAGCACGAAGGCAACATCTCCGCCACTGCCCGGGCCCTGGGCATGCATCGCCGTACCTTGCAGCGCAAGCTGCAGAAGCGCCCCGTCCGCCGCTGATCCGCGCCGGGTGCCCATGTCCCCCGGGGCAGGTGAAAAAGCGAGCCGATCGACTATGATCGGCTCGACGCTTTCCCCCTCTCAATCGAGCTCCAATGATGAATCAGAACGCTGAATACTCCGCGGTCAACGATGCCGTGCGCGGGCAATTCTTCCGTCGGGTGTGGGCCATGACCGTGCCCTACTGGCGCAGCGAGGAAAAGGGCAAGGCCTGGCTGCTGTTGATCGCGGTGATCGGCCTGTCGCTGTTCAGCGTGGCCATCTCGGTATGGATCAACAGCTGGTACAAGGACTTCTACAACGCCTTGCAGAAGAAGGACGAAGCGGCATTCTGGCACCTGATCCTGTATTTCTGCGGTATTGCCGCGGTGGCGATCCTGGGCGCGGTGTACCGCCTGTACCTGACCCAGATGCTGACTATCCGCTGGCGGGCCTGGCTCACCGAGAAGCATTTCGCCCGCTGGCTGGACAACAAGAACTACTACCAGCTGGAGCAGGGCGGTTACACCGACAACCCTGACCAGCGGATTTCCGAGGACCTCAACAGCTTCACCACCAACACCCTGGCGCTGGGCCTGGGGCTGATCCGCAACCTGGTCAGCCTGGTGTCCTTTTCCATCATCCTCTGGGGCGTGTCCGGCAGCATCGAGGTGCTGGGCTATACCATTCCCGGCTACATGTTCTGGTGCGCCCTGGTGTATGCCCTGGTCGGCAGCTGGCTGACCCACCTGATCGGGCGCCGGTTGATCGGCCTGAACAACCAGCAGCAACGTTTCGAGGCCGACCTGCGTTTCTCCATGGTGCGGGTCCGGGAAAACGCCGAGAGTATTGCCCTGTATGACGGCGAGAAGAACGAGAACCAGCGCCTGAGCAGTCGTTTCGGCAAGGTCTGGCACAACTTCTGGGACATCATGAAAGTGTCCAAGCGCCTGACCTTCTTCACGGCCGGTTATGGCCAGATCGCGATCATCTTCCCGTTCATCGTCGCCGCTCCGCGTTACTTCGCCGGCAAGATCGAGCTGGGCGAGCTGATGCAGATCAACTCGGCCTTCGGCAACGTCCAGGAGAACTTCAGCTGGTTCATCACGGCCTATTCCGACCTCGCCGCCTGGCGCGCCACCTGCGACCGTCTGCTGAGTTTCCGCCAGGCCATGAGCGACAACGAGGAACGCCCCCCGGCCATCGACGTGCAAACCGAGGGCGAGCAGCTGCAAGTGCATGACTTGGGCCTGGACCTGGCCGATGGCCGGCACTTGCTGGCCGGTGCGCAGATGACCGTGAATCCGGGCGAGCGGCTGATGCTCAGCGGTCGTTCCGGCAGTGGCAAGAGCACCCTGCTGCGGGCCATGGGGCGCTTGTGGCCGGCGGGCCACGGCCATATCCGCTTGCCGGACCAGCGTGCGCTGTTCCTGCCGCAAAAACCCTACCTACCCATTGGCAGCCTGCGTGAGGCCCTGAGTTACCCACAAGCGGGCGACAGCTATGCCCAGGAACGCTACGAGCAAGTGCTGGACACTTGCCGCTTGGCGCATCTGGTACCGCGCCTGGATGAACGCAATCACTGGCAGCGCATGCTTTCTCCGGGCGAACAGCAGCGCCTGGCCTTTGCCCGGGCGCTGCTGTATGCGCCGCAGTGGCTGTACATGGACGAGGCCACCTCGGCCATGGATGAAGAAGACGAGGCGGCGTTGTACCAGGCGTTGATCGACCAACTGCCGGGGTTGAGCATCGTCAGTGTCGGCCACCGCAGCAGCCTCAAGCGTTTCCATCCGCGGCATGTTCGCATCGACCAGGGCCAATTGGTGGAGCAGACCCTGAGCGCCTGATCACCGCCCGGATGTACGAAGGCCCGCCCGGCAGCTGCTGCCGTGCGGGCCTTTTTTCGCGGGCGTCAGCCGTTCTTGAGGATCGTGCGGTCGACCCGCACCGCCAGCTGGCCGCTGCCCGGCTTGGCGTTGAAGGCCACGTTGCCGCGTTCGTCGACGCTGGCTCGGGCGATGGGCGCGCCGTTGAGCAGCAGCTCCAGCGGAGCGCCCTTGAGGGATTGGCCAGAGGCCAGTTGCAGGTTCAGATTGATAGCCATGGTGATGTCCTTGTCAGGCGTTGCGGTCGATGAAGCGGGTGGCGTTCTTGTCGATGGAGCCGATCAGCTCCGGTGATCCGCCACGGAACTGGCGGAACACATTGCGCCCGCTGGCGCCGCTGTTGCTGGTGCCGGCCGGGATCGCCAGGGTCGGCTGGAAGCTGTCGCCGAGCTCGACATAGGCCGACCAGGGGCCGATGTACGACTCGTTCAAGCCATTGGTTTCGCTGACGGCGTAGCGCACCGCGTGGCCCGGCAGCCAGTTCGGCTCGCTGGGGGTGTGGCTCTGCCAGCCATCGGCGACGATCGAAGGCACCGCACCGGGGGTTTCCAGGTAGCCCGCCGGTTTGTTGGGGCTGTAGTTCTTGAGCAGCAGGTAGGTGCTCCAGCCCCACCAGTTGTCGATGGTCTTGCTGTCGTTGAGGTTGTTGACGTCGCTGCGACGCAGCACCTGGTCGCCCTTGGTGACGAACAGTGGCGAGAAGTTGCCGCTCTTGGCGGCGTTCAGGTCCGGCACCACTTTCAGCGCCGCATAGCTGGCCGGGGCCGGCAGGCTGCCGCTGAGGTAGCTGGCGAAGATCTCGTCGGCCGAGCGCTGGACCGCCAGTTTCACCAGCTGGCGATTGCGGTGGTCGACACTGTCGAAATAGCGTTTGTCGCCGTAGGAGTGCCAGCGGTCGCCCTGGGCGTTGCTGACATTGAGGCCGAACTTGCTGTCCTCGTCATGCATGAAACGGGTGATCAGCGAACCCAGGTCGCTGGGAGTGACCACCGCCGCCACCTGCTTGCGCGGCACCCGTACGTGGCCGGCGGAGAACAGGTCGGTCAGGAAGTGGTCGGCGAAGGCGCTCATCGCATAGGCCAGTTCCAGTTGCTTGTCATCCGCGGCCTTGCCTGCCTGCACCGCTTGCTGCAGGGCGGCGGTATGGCCGGCGGTGTAGGCCGCCAGGGCCCATTCGCCGAAATGGTCGGCGTTGTTGGCGGCCAGCTTCAGGTAGCGGCCGAGGGGGAACAGGGCGGAAACGGCGCCGCCGCCGCCGGTGATCTTGTTCCATTCCTCGGACAGGCTGTCGCCAAGGGCGTCATAGGCCTCGTGGGGTTGCTTGCCGTCACGGATGGCCTGGTTGGCGGCGACGATTTCCTTCTGCATCACGGCCAGGATCTGCCGGGCCTCGTCCTTGGCAGCGGGGAGCACGGCCAGGGAATTGAACGCGGCGATGAAGCGTTGCACTCGTTCGGCCGGGGTCGCGCCATCGCAGATCGGTTGGTCGGGAATACCGTAGAAGTCACCGCCCAGGGCGACGACCTGACCGTAGGTCAGGGCCAGGCCGTTGGGCAGGTGCAGCTCGACCTGCCAGGCAGGGATGGCGGGGGCGTCCTTGGCGAAACGCAGCAGGGTGCTGTCGCCGATGGCGGTGTGCTCGCCGCCTTCGAAACGCAGCGATGGCTTGCCCGGCGCTACGGGCTGTGGTGCACGCGGCAGGTGTTCCGGGCGGTGGTACTTGATGGTGTGGTGGCCGTCGGCGACCAGTACCAGGTTGTCGCCATCGCCGTTGAGGGCGATGCCTTGTTCGGTGAACAGGCGGTCCAGGTCGGCGATGATCTTGCCGGCGTGTTGCGGTTGCTGCTTCTGTGCAGAGACTCCTGACATTTCTAGCTCCTTGATATGTCATGGGTTATTTGAATTTAACTGTATATATGTACAGTTAAATTCGAGAATAAACGAAAATCATTTCCCGTCAAGATGGCAATCATCCGGGGCACGACGCTTTTTCGCCCCGCCTGGAGTGGGGGCCAGGCCTCTGGCCCAAGGGCTGGCGGCTCGAGCCTCGGGCGGTCGCGGGACGATTGGATTATCATTGGCCGCCTGACGACAGGCTCAAGGTCCACCCGCCCATGCTGGCCATCTTTTTCGAAACGCTGACGATCACCGCGCCCGTCTTTGCCATGCTGTTGCTGGGCCTGTTGCTCAAGCGGGTGGGCTGGATCAACGACAACTTCATCCATACCGCCTCGGCCCTGGTGTTCAACGTCACCATGCCGGCGTTGCTGTTCCTGGGGATCGTCCACGCCGACCTGCGTTCGTCGCTCAAGCCCGGGGTGCTGGTGTATTTTTCCCTGGCCACCCTGGCGTGCTTCGCCCTGGCTTGGCTCTGGGCGATCTGGCGTTGTCCGCGGGAGGATCGCGGCATCTATACCCAGGGAGCGTTTCGCGGTAACAACGCGATCATCGGCCTGGCCCTGGCGGCCAGCATGTATGGCAGCTATGGCATTTCCCTGGGAGCGGTGCTGGCGGCGCTGGTGATCCTTTTCTACAACACCCTGTCGACCATCGTCCTGGCGGTCTACAGCCCGGTGATCAAGTCCGACCCCTGGAGCATCTTCAAGAACGTGATCAGCAACCCGCTGATCGTCAGCGTGCTGGTGGCCGGGCCGTTCGCCTATTGGCAGATCGGCCTGCCTGGCTGGCTCGAGACTTCGGGGCAGTACCTGGCGCAGATGACCCTGCCGCTGGCGCTGATCTGCATCGGCGGCACCCTGTCCATGGCGGCCTTGCGCAACAGTGGGCGGATGGCCATCAGTTCCAGCCTGATGAAGATGATCAGCCTGCCGGCGCTGGCGACTCTCGGGGCCTGGCTGTGCGGCTTTCGTGGCGCCGAACTGGGAATCCTGTTCCTGTACTTCGGCAGCCCCACCGCGGCGGCAAGCTTCGTCATGGCCCGGGCGGCCAACGGCAATCATGAACTGGCGGCGGCGATCATCGTCATCACCACGGTGATGGCGGCAGTGACCACCAATATCGGGATCTTCCTGCTGCAGTGGGGCGGCTGGATCTAGGGAGGTTCGCCGGCGTGCAGGGGCGACCGGCGACGAGAGATCACTGGTCCTGCTGGTAGGCGTCTATCACTTCCTGGGCGGCGCGAAAGGCATCGATGGCCGCCGGCACTCCGGCATACACCGCGCAGTGCAGCAGCGCTTCGCGAATCTCTTCGACAGTGCAGCCGTTGTTCAGCGCGCCGCGTACATGGCCCTTGAGTTCCTGCGGGCACTTGAGGGCGGTCAGGGCCGCGAGGGTGATCAGGCTGCGGGTCTTGAGCGGCAGGCCTTCGCGGTTCCAGACCCCGCCCCAGGCGTGTTCGTTGACGAAATCCTGCAAGGGCTGGCTGAACTCGGTGGCGTTGCCCAGGGCGCGGTCGACGAAGGCATCGCCCATCACCTGGCGACGCATTTGCAGACCGCTTTTATGGTTTTCGCTCATGGCGTTTCCCTCTTGTGTTGACGGCGCCAGGCCCGTAGCGAACTGAACAGCAGGAACGCCACCAGCGCCGGCAGGATGAAAAACAGCATCAGGCGCTCCAGCTTGCCCGCCAGGGGCATGCCGGTCGTGAAGGACATCAGGTGCAGCCCGTACGCCAGGTACAGGCCGAGCAGCAGCAAGCCTTCGGCGCGGGTTACGCGGTAGCCGGAATAGAACACCGGCAGGCACAGGGCCGCGACGCCGAGCAGCACCGGCAGGTCGAAATCCAGGGCATTGGGCGAGACCGACAGCGGCGTGGGCGCCACCAGGGCGGTGAACCCCAGGACCCCCAGCAGGTTGAACAGATTGCTGCCGATCACGTTGCCCACGGCGATATCGCGCTGGCCACGCAGGGCGGCCAGCAGCGAGGTGGCCAGCTGGGGCAGCGAGGCGCTGACGGCGATCACCGTCAGGCCCATGACCCGCTCCGACAGGCCCAGGTCGTCGGCCACGGTGATCGCGGCGCCCAGCAGCAAGTGCCCGGCGAATACCAGCAGGCCCAGGCCCAGGAGGATCAGCAGCAGGCTGCTGAACCAGGGCGCCGGGTGCTTGCGCGCGGGTGGCGCTGGAGGGGGCAGGCGCTTGGCGTGGCGCGACTGGCGCGACAACAGGGCCAGGTACAGCACCAGCGCCGCCAGCAGGAGCGCACCGTCGAGTGGGCCCAGGTGCTCGTTGGAGGCCAGGGCGAACACCAGCAGGCTGGCGCCGATCATCAAGGGGATGTCCAGGCGCACCAGTTGCCGGGAAACCCGCAGCGGAATGATCAGCGCCGAGAGGCCCAGGGTCACCAGGATGTTGAAGATGCTGCTGCCGATCACGCTACCCACGGCGATATCGGTGCTGCCGCCCAAGGTCGCTTGCAGGCTGATGGCCAGTTGCGGGGCGCTGCTGCCGAAGGCGACGATGGTCAGGCCGATGATCAGCGGCCGCACATGCAGGCGGACTACCAGGCGCACGGCCGCGCGGACCAGCAGCTCGGCACCGGCGACCAGCATCAGCAGGCCGCTGATGAGCTGGATCAGGCTGAGCAGGGGCAGTTCGGCGAAGGCGGTAATGGTGAACTCCGGGTATCAGTCGCTGAGGGCTTGGACACGTACTGTCGCGGTTCCGCTGCGCAGCATGTCCAACTGCTGGGCGGCACTGCGGGATAGGTCGATCAGGCGGCCGCGGGTGTGCGGGCCCCGATCGGTGATGCGGACCACGACGCGCTTGTCGTTGGCCAGGTTGGTGACTTGCACCCGGGTGCCGAAGGGCAGCTGGCGATGGGCGGCGGTGAGGCCGTTCTGGTCGAAGGCTTCGCCGCTGGCGGTGCGCTTGCCGTGATGCCGGGCGCCATAGTAGGAGGCGGTTCCGGTCTCGTCATAACCCCGGGGATCGACCAGTTGGCTACTGGCGCAGCCGCCG
>NZ_JBJJLO010000073.1:0-33391 GCF_046230915.1 Pseudomonas sp. KCJK8993 | reverse complement strand
GCGTGCAGTGGGTGATCAACGGCTTCATCCTGGCGTTGTCCAGCTTCATGGTGCTGGTGGGGCGGCTGGCCGACCTGCACGGTCGCAAGCGGGTGCTGTTCATCGGCCTGAGCGTGTTCGGCCTGGCTTCGCTGGCGGCGGGCCTGGCCGGGCAGATCGATACCCTGATCGCGGCCCGGGTGCTCCAGGGACTGGCTTGCGCAGTGCTCTACACCGCCTCGGGCGCCATCGTCTCCGCCACCTTCGACAGTGCCGAGCAGGGCCGGGCCTTCGGCGTGCTGTTCGGGGTCAACGGCGTGGGCCTGGCGGCCGGGCCGGTATTGGGCGGGCTGATTACCAGCAGCTTCGGCTGGCAGTGGATCTTTTTGATCAATGTGCCGTTCGTGCTGCTGAGCCTGGGGATCTGCAGCTTCAGCGTCAGGGAGTCGCGAGCGGCGCAGGCCGGGGTCCGGCTCGACGGCTGGGGCGCCTTGCTGTTGCTGATCGGCCTGCCGAGCCTGGTGCTGGTGATCGTCCAGGGCGCGGCCTGGGGCTGGGGATCGCCGCCGGTGCTGGGCCTGGCCCTGTTGGCGCTGCTGGCCCTGAGTGGGTTCCTGGTGGTGGAGCGGCGGGTCGCGGCACCGATCATCGACCTCAAGCTGTTCGCCAACCGGCGTTTCGTCGCGGCAGTGGTGGCGAGCTTCAGCCTGGCGGTGTTCTATTGCGTGGCGTTCTTCGTCATGCCGCTGTACCTGGCGCAGATCCGTGGCGCCTCGGTGCAGGCCAGCGGCCTGTTGCTCTTGCCCACCACCCTGGGCGTGGCGCTGCTGTCGCCGCTGGTGGGGCGCCTGGTGGACCGCAAGGGGCCGGGGTTGCTGATCAAGGCCGGGCTGGCGCTGTTCATCTTGTCGGCGCTGTTGCAGGCCGGGTTCGAGCGCCAGACGTCGTTGCCCTACCTGCTGGGCGCCTTCGTGGTCATGGGCCTGGGTTGGGCGAGCATCCTCGGGCCATCGACGGTGCTGGGGATTTCCTCGGTGCCCCAGGAGGTGGGGTCGGTGGCCATGGGGTCGCTGATGACCTTGCACAATGTCGGCGGCGGTATCGGCTTGGCCGTGGGCGTCGGCTTGTTCCATCAGTTTGCCGCTACGCCGGCGGGCGATGCCCAAGCGGCCTTTCTCAACGGCTACCAGGTGGTGATGGGCTTCCTGGCATTGACCAGCCTGCTGGCCTGGAGCGCGGTGAGCCTGTTGCTGCGCGCCGCGGCTGTCCCGGCGCCGGTGGCGCAGGAGGAGGCCAGCCGTGGCTGAGCGTGGCGGGCAGATGGGGCTGGGGGCGTTTCTGTCCGGTTCCGGCGCCCATGGCGGCAGCTGGCGCCATCCCCTGGCGGATGCCGATGCGTCGTTGAATTTCGCGCGTTACCGCCACTACGCGCAAACCCTGGAGCGGGGCTGTTTCGATGCCCTGTTCCTCAACGACAACGTGGCGGTGGGCGAGCTCGACCCGCGGGTGCTGGCCCACAGTTCCTACAGCCTGCGCTGGGATCCCTTGACCCTGCTGCCGGCCCTGGCGGTGGTGACCCGGCATATCGGCCTGATCGCCACCGCCAGCACCTCCTACAACGAGCCGTACAACCTGGCGCGCAAGTTCGCCTCCCTGGATCACCTGAGCGGCGGGCGGGCCGGCTGGAACCTGGTGACCGGGCTGATCGGCGGCGAGAACTTCAACCATCCCCAGCCCCCCGACCATGACCTGCGCTACGAGCGGGCCGAGGAGTTCTTCGATGTGGCCAGCGGCCTGTGGGACAGCTGGGCCGATGATGCCTTTCCCCGGGACAAGGCCAGCGGCGTGTGGCTGCACCCGCACCGTATGCACCTGTTGCAGCACCGCGGCCGGCACTTCCAGGTCCAGGGCCCGCTGAATGCGCCAAGGCCGGTGCAGGGCTGGCCGGTGATCGCCCAGGCCGGCTCCTCGGGACCGGGGCGCGAGCTGGCGGCACGCTGCGCCGAACTGGTGTTCACCGCCCAGAGCGACCTGGTCCAGGCCAAGGTTTTTTATGCCGAGCTCAAGGAACGGCTACCCCATTACGGGCGGCATGCCGGGCAGTTGAAGATCTTCCCGGGGATCGCTCCCACCGTGGGCCGCAGCCTCAACGAAGCCGAGGAGAAGTACCAGCAGTTGCAGGAGCTGCAGGATCCCCAGGCGCAGCTCAAGGCCTTGTCCTACTTGCTGGACCTGGGCATCGACCTGTCGCGCCTGGCGCTGCATGCGCCCGTGCCGTTGCCGGACGACGGCAGTTCCACCGAACGCCACCAGAGCCGGAGGCAACTGGTGGTGGAGCTGATTCGCCGGGAGCGGCCGACCGTGGCCCAGTTGCTGCGCAGCCTGTCCGCCAGTGGGCATAAGGTGCTGGTGGGCACCCCGGAGCAGATCGTCGATGAACTGGTTACCTGGTACCAGGAGTACGCCGCCGATGGCTTCAATGTGCTGTTCACCCACCTGCCGGGGGCCATCGACGACTTCGTCCGGCTGATCACCCCGCAATTGCAGCGGCGTGGCCTGTTTCGCCAGCGCTATACAGGGCGGACCTTGCGCGAGCACCTGGGGCTGGCGCGGGTGGAGAACCGTTTTTTCAGGGCAAGAGAACCTGGCTGAATCGTTGTGAGGAGCTTTACTCCGTAGGCGCGACACCTATCGATCAGCCAAGGAGCGACAGCATGTCTGGATGGTATGAGTTGAAGAAAAGCAGCAACGGCCAGTTTCGTTTCGTGCTCAAGGCCGCCAATGCCGAGGTGATCCTCACCAGCGAGCTGTACACCACCCGCGCGGCGGCGGAAAACGGCATCGCCTCGGTCCAGGCCAACAGCCCGCTGGACGAGCGCTACGAGCGCAAGAGCGCCAAGGACGGCAAACCCTATTTCAACCTCAAGGCTGCCAACCACCAGGTCATCGGCAGCAGCGAGTTGTATGCCTCGGAGGCGGCTCGGGACAAGGGCATCGCCAGCGTCAAGAACAATGGCCCGACCCACAACATCAAGGACCTGACGGCGGCCTAGCCAGCCACTGGGCCTGGTCGTCCATGGGACGGCCAGGGCACCGGATGCGGTTTCCTGGCGGCGGAATTTTGTCGACGAGCCCCAAGCGGTTTATCCTGCGCGGATCATCCGGCAGCGACGACCTGTCGAGCCAGGGTGAGGCTTTCGAACATTGTCCAAGGGAACTGCGACATCATGCTTCGTCCGTTGATTGTGCTGCTCGCGTTGTTGACGCTGGGCGGCTGCCAGGCCTGGCACAGTTTGCCTGCCGTGCAACTTGAGTCTGTGCGCGAATTGCCGGTGATCCACGTCAGCGGCATGGGCGACCTGGCGTCCGCGCCGCTGCGCGAGGCGCTGGTCCGGCGCGGGGCCTTTGCCGACGTGCAAAGGGGCCACGATCCTGAGGGCTACAACGTCATCGTCCTGGCCCAGAGCGATCTGGAGGACCAGCACAACCTGCCCCTGACCCTGCTCAGTGCCTGCACCCTGTTCATCGTGCCGGCACCGGTGAGCTGGAACAGCCAGATGATGTTCCACTTAAGCCGTGGCGATCGCCCATTGGCCAAGTACATGATCGACAACCGCACCCGGGCCTGGCGTGGGCTGTTCAATCCCGATGGCGGGCGCAACGAGCATCTGCAGCGCATCGCCGACGACTTCATCGCGCAGATGCGCAAGGACCCCAGCTGGCGCGAGTAGCGCCGTGGCACCCGGCATCAGGCCCGAGCGGTTCGCACCGTTCGGGCCTGATGCTTTCAGCGGCAGTTCAAGCCAGCTGGTGCAACAGCCCCTGCAATTGCTGGCGTGCGGCCTGGGCCAGGGGGAACACCGGCCGGCGCGGTTCGCCGGCGGCCAGGCCGGTGAGCTCCAGGCCGGCCTTGACCGTGGCTGGCAGGCCGCCCTTGAGAATGAACTCCAGCAGTGGCAATTGCCGGTAGAACAGGGTGCGGGCGCGCTCCAGGTCGTTGTCGCGCATCGCCTGGTAGAGGTCGAGGTTGAGCTGCGGGATCAGGTTCGCCGCCGCGGTGCACCAGCCCCGGGCGCCGGCGGCGAAGGCTTCCAGCGCCAGGGGGTTGCAGCCGTTGTAGAACGGCACCTGGCCTTCGCCTAGCAGTTGCAGTTTGTGCATGCGCTGGATATCGCCGGTGCTTTCCTTGACCAGGGTGACGTTCTCCACGCTGTGGAAGATCTTCAGGATCAGCTCCACCGACATGTCGATGCCGCTGGTGGCCGGGTTGTTGTAGAGCATGATCGGCACGCCGATGCTGTCGCCGATGGCCTGGTAGTGGGCGAGGATCTCGGCCTCGCCGAGCTTCCAGTAGGAGGCGGGCAACACCATCACCACATCGGCGCCCTGGGCTTCGGCGAAGCGCGCGCGGCGGATGGCCTTGGCGGTGGTCAGGTCGGAAACGCTGACGATGGTCGGCACCCGCCGGGCCACGTGGCGGATGCTGAATTCACTGACCTGTTCCCATTCGGCGTCGCTCAGGTAGGCGCCTTCGCCAGTGCTGCCCAGGGGGGCGATGGCATGTACGCCGGCGTCGATCATGCGATCGATGGAGCGGCCGAGGGCTTCCAGGTCCAGGCCTTCGCCGTGGGCACTGAAGGGGGTGACGGTGTAGCCGATGATGCCGTGAATGTTCGGGGTGGACATGGTGCAACTCCTGCAAGGCATGAAAGGGGGCGGATCAGTTCAGGCAGTCGGCGTGTCGTTTAAGGTTTTGCCGGGCGTAGTAGTTGAAGGCGGCGCCGTGGCGCTTGGGCTTGGAAATCCAGTCGTGGGCTTCACGGCCCAGCTCCGGGAGGATCGGCTTGATGCTGCCGGCAGCCATGGCCAGTAGTTGCAGGCGCGCCGCACGCTCGATCAACTGGGCGATCACGCAGGCTTCCTCGATGCTGGCGCCGGTGGACAACTGGCCGTGGTGCGACAGCAGGATCGCGCGCTTGTCGCCCAGGGCCGCGGAGATGATCTCGCCCTCCTCATTGCCCACCGGCACGCCCGGCCAGGCTTCGAGAAACGCGCAATCCTCGTACAGCGGGCACAGGTCCATGTGCGAGACCGCCAGCGGTACTTCGAGCATCGACAGCGCGGCGACGTGGGTCGGGTGGGTGTGGATGATGCAGTTCACATCCGGCCGGGCGCGATACACCCAACTGTGGAAGCGGTTGGCCGGGTTGGGCATGCCGTGGCCTTCCAGGACTTCCAGGTCCTCGTTGACCAGCAGCAGGTTGCTGGCGCTGATTTCGTCGAAGCCCAGGCCCAGTTGCTGGGTGTAGTAGGTGCCTGGTTGCGGGCCGCGGGCGGTGATCTGCCCGGCCAGGCCCGAGTCGTGGCCGTGCTCGAACAGGATGCGGCAGGTCAGGGCCAGCTTTTGCCGGTCGGTCCACGTATTATCCGCCAGGGTATTGTGCATCTGGGTCAGGGCTTGCTTGACCAGTTGCTCCTTGGGCAATGCTAATGTCTTGGCCATTTTCGGGGTCCTTTGATCGGTGCGATGGACGTCGGGTCTACGGCTCACCCGCTGCTTGCGAGGTCGTTGGGTGAGTGCGAATGACACTAAAGAGGCTATATGACACTTTGTGTCATTGGCAAGCACCAATCGTTGTTTCCTAGATGGATTAATCGTTCTACATGTCTATCCGTTTGAAATTATTGAGAAAAAAACTTGGCGTGACCCTGGAGGCCCTGGCCGAGAAATCCGGCATGACCAAGAGCTACCTGTCCAAGGTCGAGCGGGGGCTGAACACGCCGTCGATTTCCGCCGCGTTGAAGCTGGCCAAGGCCTTGAACGTCAAGGTCGAGGAACTCTTCGCCGAGGACAGCATCAGCCTCGACAGCTACAGCCTGGTGCGCAGCCACGAGCGCCAGTCGCTGGCGGCCGATGACCAGGCCCCGGGTTATGCGGTGCTGGCCCATCAGGTCAGCGAGCGCAACCTGCTGCCGTTCATCATCTACCCGGCCCGGGAGTTCAGCGACAAGACCTTCAAGGAGCACCTGGGGGAGGAATTCCTGTTCGTCCATGAAGGCCGGGTGGAAGTGGATTTCATGAACGAACGGGTGGTGCTGGAGCGTGGCGATGCGCTGCATTTCAACGCGCAGAAACCCCACCGCATCCGTTCCCTGGGGGACGAGCAGGCGCAGTTGCTGGTGGTGGTGCACAGCGCCGAGGAGTGATGCGCTACACCGCCGCTGCTGGGCTGGCGAAGCTGTGCCAGGGCTCACAGGGCCTTGCGCCAATCTCGTTGATCGTGCGGCCGCTGCGCGCCCGTGCGCAGCCTGCGGCTACACGGGGCGTTTGTGGCCGATTGGCTCAGCGCTCTACCGGGACTGCCAGCGCCGGGTCGCCCAGGGCGTGGGTCCTGGAGTCGAAGAAGCGCAGGTTCAACTCCACGCCTTCGAACAGCTTGGCGTAGTGGCGCTTCTGGTGCTGGACGAACGCCGGGCTGCGCGGATAGACGGAGAGGGCCAGGGTGTCGGCGCCGCACTGGCGGATCGCCTGGGCCAGGTGTGCATCCTGGGGCCCGAGGTTGTGGCCGAAGATGCACAGGGCACCCTGGTGGTCCAGGAGTTGCTGGTAGCAGAACGACAAGTAGTCGCTGCCGCGGATGGTCTTGAGCTTGTCCGCCAGGGGGCCTTCGTTGACGAACAACGGCACGTCGTCCAGCGTCTTGAGGGTGTTGTTGATGGCGAAGCTGCCCAGCAGCGTGCCTTCGGTGGAGGTCAGCTTGCGTGTGCTGCCATCGAGGTTGCGTACCAGGTGCAGGCCACCGTGCAGGTACAGGATGCGGGTTTCAGGGGGGTGGGGGCCGGCCAGGTCGAAGGCCGGTTCGCTGCCCTGGAACAGGTCGTTCAGGCCCTGGGGGGCATGCTGCACGGCCCAGTAGTTGAGCAAGTCGTAGTTGCTGGTGAATACCGTGGAATATTGCCGAAGTTCGCCGTTGATCGCCGCCAGGCTCTCGGGTTGCACCAGGCTCCAGGGAATGTGCATGGCGTGCACGCTGTTGATCAGCGCTTCCTTGATCGCGTAGTAGCGGTTGCGCGGTGCCGCCGAGCTGATGGCCAGGGCCTTGTTGACTCGGCTGGTGGTCTTCAGCGCGCCCAGGACCTGCTCGAAGCTGCGGGTCTGCAAGGCCTCGAACACGCTGAGCTCGGATTGGCCGAGGGGTTTTTCCACGACGCCGCGGACATTTTCGAACAGCGAGTCGTAGGCGAAGTCTTTCCACACCGCCCGGCTGGCGCCGTTGCCGATCAGCAGGCCGGTGAACCGGGTGCTTGCGCGCAGGGCATTCCAGTCTTCAAGTTGGGCATCAAATTCCTGGAAATCCTTCATCGCGGTCATCGGTCTCGGGGCTGTAGGTGGTCGGGGCGCGACTTTATCACGACCGACCCTTGCGCCAGATCAACAACATCAGTGACCGATCGGTCGATTCTGTTCCACGGACATTGAATCGACACCCTGAACGGGGCCCCCGCCTGGAGATTTCCTGATGAGTAGCACCTTCTTCATTCCAGCCGTCAACATCATGGGCATCGATTGCCTCGACGAGGCCATGAGCGCCATCCGCAACCATGGCTTTCGCAAGGCGTTGATCGTGACCGATGCCGGGCTGGCCAAGGCTGGCGTGGCCGGGATGATCGCCGAGAAGCTGGCCATGCAGGACATCGACTCGGTGGTCTTCGATGGCGCCAAGCCCAATCCGAGCATCGCCAACGTCGAGCAGGGCCTGGCCCTGCTGCGGCAAGCCAAGTGCGACTTCGTGGTTTCCCTCGGAGGCGGTTCGCCCCATGACTGCGCCAAGGGCATCGCCCTGTGTGCCACCAACGGCGGGCATATCAGCGACTACGAGGGCGTCGACCGTTCGAGCAAGCCCCAACTGCCGCTGGTCGCCATCAATACCACCGCCGGCACCGCCAGTGAAATGACCCGCTTCTGCATCATCACCGACGAGTCGCGCCACGTGAAAATGGCCATCGTCGACCGCAACGTCACGCCGCTGCTGTCGGTCAACGACCCGGCACTGATGGTGGCGATGCCCAAGGGCCTGACCGCCGCCACCGGCATGGATGCCCTGACCCACGCCGTGGAGGCCTATGTGTCCACGGCGGCCAACCCGATCACCGATGCCTGCGCCTTGAAGGCCATCAGCATGATCAGCCACAACCTGCGCCAGGCGGTGCATGACGGCGGCGACCTGGTTGCGCGGGAGAACATGGCCTATGCGCAGTTCCTGGCGGGCATGGCCTTCAACAACGCATCCCTGGGATTCGTGCACGCCATGGCCCACCAGCTGGGTGGCTTCTACGACCTGCCCCATGGCGTATGCAACGCGGTGCTGCTGCCCCATGTACAAAGCTTTAACGCGACGGTCTGCGCCGCGCGCCTGACCGATGTGGCCCATGCCCTGGGTGCGGATATTCGTGGCTTCAGTCCGGAAGAGGGGGCCCAGGCGGCGATCACCGCGATCCGTACCCTGGCCCGTGACGTGGAGATTCCGGCCGGCCTGCGGGAGCTGGGCGCCAAGCTGCAGGACATTCCGATCCTGGCCGCCAACGCACTGAAGGATGCCTGTGGCCTGACCAACCCGCGTCCCGCGGAGCAACGGCAGATCGAGGAGATTTTCCGCAACGCCTTCTAAAAGGGCAGCGCCGAGCGAATTGGGCCCCTGCCGTTGCAGGGGTCTACCAGCGCTGCGGAGGCTGGCGGCGAGTGTGGAAGATGCGCAGTATCTGCAACCGACTACCGCGCACTCGATAGGGAATCAGATAAGGCCATCCAGGCACGACCCATTCTCGGGTACCGGGTAGCCGACCTTCGCGCCCGCTGGCCGGAAAACGGGCCAAATGCCCGATGCCAGTGAGCAGGGTCTCCACGAACTCCCTGGCGGCTTCAGGATTGTCCTGGGCCATGTAACGCGCCTCGTCATCCAGGTTTTTCAGGGCTGTTCGCAGCCACTCAATGTGCATTGCCGGTCCATTTACCCGTGATGGCCGCTACTTCCTCCGCGCTGGCGAAATCCCCCGCATCAGCTTCCCCGAGCGCCTTTTGGATCTCCTCGATCTGCCAGGCCTCCCGGGCGAGGTATTCACGCAACGCATCCACCGCCAGGAACGACTTGCTACGCCCTGTCGCTTTCGCCAGCAGAGCAAGGGTTTCAGCCATTTCGTCGGGCAGGCGCAGGGACATGATGGACATAGCGTTCTCGTTGTAGTGATGTGTAATACAACATACTACTCCGTCATGTCGTGGTTGCGAGGTCGCCGTTCGTCAGGCCTGGAGTGGTGATCGGTCCATGCCAGGATGGGTGATTTCCTTCACTGATTGCATTGAAAGCGGCGGTTCCACGGAGGATAGTGCGGCCCTTGTCTGCCCTCGTCACAAGGAGCCGTGAATGATCCGTCCATCGTCCCTGATCCAGATCCTGGGTGGCATCGGGTTGCTGTTGGGCAGCGCCGCGGTCGCCGCCCAGTGCCTGCCGCCGCCACGCAATGCCCAGGTGCCGGGGTTTTCCCTGTGCAAGGAGTGGCCGGCCTTCGCAGGCCAGAGCATCAGCCTGCTGGCCGAACTGACGCCGGATCCGACCGTGGCCGATGCCTCCGATGACGGCTCCTACGATCTGCAACTGGCGGTGCTGGATCGCCAGGACGCAGAGGTGCTGGCCAGCTACCGCCAGCCGGCGGCCTTCGTCTCCGATGCCATCCACCTGGACAGCCTGAAGCTCGACACCGGACGCTTCCAGCTGGCCCCGCAGGTGCGTGCCTTCGGCGTCAGGGCGGCGTTCTCCGGCTCTTCGCGGGTCAATCCGTTCGATCAGGTGCTGCTCAGTCTCTATGTGCGCGAAGGCACCAGGCTGCGTCCGGTGATGGAGAAGTTCGTGGCCTATTCCTATAGCGGCGAGTGGGATGGGCAATGCACCGGGCAGCGGGTCGAGACCACCCGTACCCTGGATATCGCCAAGACCGGCAGCCACGGCTATGCCGACCTGATCGTGCGCTCGGTGAGCGTCACCACCCTCGGCGAAGGCCAGGGCGAGCAGTGCCAGTCCCGATCCGTCACCAGCAAGCCTGTGCTGACCACCCTGCATTACGATGGCCAGCGCTATGTGTTGCCCAATGAACTGAACGGGATGTGAAGGCGTATCGATGAAGCGCTGTGGAGCTGGCCTTGGACTGGCGTTATTGGGTTTGTTGGTGGTCACGGCGGCCCGGGCCGACTGTGATGGCCGCGTCGATGTTCCTGGGGCGTTGCATGTTTGCAAGGCCTGGCCTGCGCAGCCTGGGATGAGCATCAGTGCCCGGGCGACCCCGATGCCTGGGGATGGCGACACCCGCAGCTATAGCCTGGATGTGGCCCTGGTGGCTGATGACTCCGGTTGGACGGTGGCCAGCAACTACAAGGATTCGGCACTGTTCTGCGATGCGGTGGCCGTGCAGGGTATGCAGATCGATACCGCGCGTTATCGCTTGAACCAGGCGGAGCAGGCCTTTGGCCTGCGGGTTCTTTACAGCCACGACTCCAACGCCGCGCCCTACGAGAAATCCGTGCTGACTCTCTACCGGCGTGAGGACAAGGAAATCCTGCCCTTGCTGGAAGGGCTGGTGGTGGCTGAGCGCTCCGGTGAGTTCGGCTGGGAAGGCCAGTGCTCGGGGCATTCCCGGGCGATGCGCCGGACCTTGCAGATGGGCCCTGGCCAGCGTCATGGCTACGCCGACCTGATCGTGCGTACCCGCGAAATCAAGACTGAGCGTTTCAAGGGCCGCGACGGTTGCGACAGTCGCGACCTGCCTGCCCGCAACAGTACCCTGACCTTGCACTACGACGGTGTGCGTTATCCGATTCCCAACGCCTTGAAAGGATCCTGATCGATGCTGACCGGCCTCAACCACCTGACCCTGGCGGTCACCGATGTGCCCCGCAGCCTGGCCTTCTATCATTCACTGCTGCAACTGCGCCTGGAGGCCAGTTGGGATGGCGGCGCCTACCTGTCCCTGCCAGGACTGTGGTTGTGCCTGTCGCTGGATGGGCAACGCCAGGCGCCTGCGGTGGCCGACTACACCCACTATGCGTTCAGCCTGGAGGCTGGCGATTTCGATTCCTTCGTCCTGCGCCTGCGTGAAGCCGGAGTGCGGGAGTGGCGCGACAATCGCAGCGAGGGGGCTTCGTTCTATTTTCTCGATCCGGACGGGCACAGGCTCGAGGCCCATGTGGGCGACCTGGCTTCGCGCTTGCAGGCCTGTCGCCAGCGGCCCTATGCCGGCATGCGTTTCTATCCGGCCGACTAGCAGCACAGCATCCTGATCGACAGTTGAACAAGCCGCTGGTAGCCGGCCCCAGGGATCGTGCAGAATCCTGCACATTCATCCTGTGCCTGGCGGCTGCGCCTGGCCCGTCGACCTGGAGTCTCGCCGATGACCTCATCGCTGTTGCTGGCCGTTATCACCTCGGGTTTCATTTATGCGATCACCCCCGGGCCCGGAGTGCTGGCGGTGTTCGGCATCGGCGCGTCCCGTGGGCGGCAGGCGGGGGCCGGTTTTCTCTGCGGGCACATGCTGGGCGACGTGGTCTGGTGCAGCACGGCGCTGATCGCCATTGTCGGGGCCCGGGAGATCGGCAGCGATGCGTTCAATATCCTCGGCGTGCTCAGCGGCCTGTACCTGTTCTGGCTCGGCCTGCGGGCCATCCGCAGTAAACGGCGCGATGGCGACGAACCCCAGGGCCCGGCGCGCAACCCGTTCTGGCACGGGATCCTGTTCGGCCTGACCAATCCCAAGGCTTATCCGGTGGCGGTGGCAACCTTCACCGCGCTGCTCTCCAGCCGCGCGGAGATGTTGACCTGGTCGATGCTGCCGGGGCTGATTGCCCTGAGTTTCCTTGGCGGCCTTGGCGCATACGCTATCCTCATCGGCATCGTCGGCGCGCGTAAGGTACGCAATTGGTACCAGCGCCACGAGCTGGCGATCACCCGGGTCTGCGGGGTGATGTTCATCGGGTTCGCGGTCAACGCCCTGGTACATGCGGTGCCGGGGCTGGTCGGCAACAAGTCGTAAGCAGGGCCGTTCGCAGGTTGCGGCGGTGCGCAGCCGGTGCCAGGCACCGGCTGACCGGGCTCAAGGGATGGGTACTCAAGTGCATTCTTCGTGGGTAGTAGCTTTCTTTGATGGCAACCAAGAACTCCGCGCCTCTGGCCAGTTTCATCGACCTGCTCCTGGACGCCGTGTGCGCGGTGGATGCGGACGGTCGCTTCGTGTTCGTCAGCGCCGCTTGCGAACGGGTCTTCGGCTATACCGCCGATGAGCTGATCGGGCGGCCGATGATCGAACTGGTGCATCCGGATGACCGTGAACGCACCTTGCAAGCCGCCCGGGAAATCATGGGTGGCACGCCCAAGCCCAATTTCGAGAATCGCTACCTGCGCAAGGATGGCAGGGTGGCGCACATCCTCTGGTCGGCGCGGTGGTCGGAAGTCGACCAGTTGCGCATCGCCGTGGCCCGGGACATCACCGAGCGCAAGCGGGCCGAGTCTCGGCAGGCGGCGCTCTACGCGATTTCCGAAGCCGCCCAGGCTTCCGAGGACCTGCTGGCGCTGTTCAAGCACGTGCACCGGATCATCGGCGAGTGGCTGCCGGCCGTGAACTGCTCCCTGGCCCTGTATGACGAGCGTGCCGAAAGCCTGGGTTTTCCCTATCACGTGGATGACTGCGAAGGCCGCCCGGACCTGCCGGGGACCCTGATCGGGCGCTTTTGCGGCGAGGTCCTGCAACGCGGCCAGCCGTTGCTGCTGACGGCCGGAAACCCTTCGACCCAGGAACTATGGGAGCAGTTCGCCGCTCTCCAGGGAGCCCGTTGCTGGCTTGGGGTACCGCTCAATGCGCAGAAGGGCATCATCGGCGTGCTGGTGGTCAAGAGCGCGCCGGGTTCCCCGGGCTACGGCGAGCAGGACCAGGAATTGCTGCAGTACGTCAGCGCCCAGTTGGCCGCGGCCATCGAACGCAAGCAACTGCATGCTCGCCTGCACTACATGGCGGAGTACGACCAGCTGACCCACTTGCCCAACCGCGAGTTGCTGCGTGAGCGCCTGCGCCAGGCCCTGGCTCGCGCTCGGCGGGAATCGGGGCGCATGGCCTTGTTGTATGTCGACCTGGACCGGTTCAAGGAAGTCAACGATACCTGCGGCCATGCGGTGGGCGACATGCTCTTGCAGGCGGTGGCCAATCGGCTCAAGGGCTGTGTACGGGAGGTCGACACCGTGGCGCGGATCGGTGGCGACGAGTTCGTGATCCTGCTGGAGAACGTGCAACATGACGACGATGCCCAGCGGGTGGCAGACAAGATGCGCCGGGCCCTCGGCGAGCCATTGCGCCTGGACGGCCATTCCTTGAACATTTTGCCGAGCATCGGCATCGGCCTGTATCCCGAACATGGCCTGGAGGAGCAGCAATTGTTCAAGCATGCCGACGAAGCCATGTACGCAGCCAAGCGCGCCCGCAAGAGCCGTTCCAACGCCTGAGCGCACAGGGTTCGGAGGATGCTTGGCGCACCGTTCGTCGTTCCACCTAAACCTTTGGCGGCTTGGGTTTTCCGATGCAGACGGGAGTCACTACTCCCGATGATTCACTGCAACAGGAGAGCCGTACCATGAACGCCATCGCCACTGTCATGCGCAGCGCCGGCCTGGCGCTGTTTCTGGGCCTCTGGGCCAGTGGAGCCCTGGCTCAATCTCCCGCCGCCTTCATCGACGACGCCTCGGCCCAGGGCATGGCCGATATCGAGGCTAGCCGCCAGGCGCACCAGCAAACTTCTTCCAAGGCCGTCAAGGAATACACCATCCAGGTGATCAACGACCGCACCATGGCCAACCAGCACCTGGCCAGGATCGCCAAGCGACTGGACCTGCCGGTGGCTCCGCGCGAGCAAGTGATGAGCAAGGCCAAGTCCCTGATCCCGGCCGTCGCCGAGGGCGAGGACTTCGACCGTGCCTATGCCGCGAACCAGATCCGCAGCACCGAGGAAGCGATCCGCCAGATCCGCCAGGAGGCCCAGGACAGCCAACTGCCGGAACTCAAGGCCTTTGCCGAGGAAACCCTGCCCAAGCTGGAAAACCACTTGCAACTGGCCAAGGCCCTGCGGGCCGGCCGCCTTCCCGACTATCAGGAAGGATGAGGGCAGCGCGCCCGTCCGGCATAGGGTGGGCGCTGCGTCCTGTTGTGGTTACACCTCGGAACATTCCTTCGCAGAATAAAACAGGATTGTGCTGGAGCCTTGGGGGCTACGGGCTTAACGTGGCCGGGATGTGGCGCCACCCGGCGTCATGAGGTTCAAGGAGACAGCGCATGACGCATGCAGGGGCTTCGGTCATCGACCTGTACCACCAGGCGGAAGACTATTTCTTCGTATCCATTTCCCAGTTCTATCGGCGTTTCGGTCCGGACCTGGGGGCCTATTGCACCGGCGTCGAGGCCAGCAGCCTGAACCTGCTGATCATGCGTGATCTTGGCGCCGAGAGTGCCGCGCAGTTGGCCGAAGGCGTGGCCTTCCTGCAGCGTACCGACATGCCGTTCTGCGTGGTGCTGCCTGAAGTGCATGTGTCCCGGGTCCGCGAGCAACTGCGCCAGCAGCGCCTGCAGCCGGCGGACCGCACCACCTGCATGGTCCTGGACCTGGCTGCTTATGAAGCGCCACCGGCCATGCAAGGGCTGGCGGATGTGCGCGGCACCGATGACTGCCTGGAGGATTGGGGCGTGCCGGTGGAAAGCGCATTCGCCTCCAGTGGCGGCGGGATCGAGCAGTACCTGGCCCGGCATCGGGCGGCGGCAGAGGCTGGCCGGAACCTGCGCCACTTCGTGCTGTACGTCGACCAGCGCCCGGTGAGTGCCCTGACCTTGTCGATGGGACCGGGCGTGGCGCGGCTGGACGATATCGGCACCCTGCAAGAGTGCCAGGGGCGGGGCTATGCCACCGCGCTGATCCACTCGGTACTGCCTATCGCCAAGCGGGAAGGGGCCGGGATCTGCGTATTGGAAGCGTCCCTCGACGGCCTGTCGATCTATCGCAAGGTGGGTTTCCAGCGCCTGTTCGACTACCGCACCTTCTGCGAGGAATGAAATCCTGCCAGCCGGCCGGCAGGACTAGGAGTACTGCCGTCAGCGTCCGGCGTTGAGGCGGAACTGGCGCGGGCTAAGGCCGGTCAGCGCCTTGAACTGCCGGCTGAAGGCGCTGTGATCGGTATAGCCGCATTGCAGCGCCACTTCGGTGATGGGTTCTTCGGTGACCAGCAGCCGCGAGGCGTGTTCCAGGCGAGCCTTGTGGATCATCTGCCGTGGCGTGAGATGGAAGATGCGCTTGCAGTAGCGTTCCAGCTGGGCGATGGACAAGTTGGCGATGCGGGTCAGGTCCTCCAGGCGGATGGCTTCGCTGTAGTGTTCGCGGATATGCCGGTCCACCGCCGCCAGGCGTTCATAGGCCGGGTGGGTGTCGCGGGCGGCCTGCAGGTCCAGGGAGATGCCGGCCATGCCGATGATCTGGCCATCACGCCCGTACAGCGGCAGCTTATGGGTCAGGCACCAGCCGGGTTCGCGGCTGCCGTACAGGTGCAGCTCCAACTGGCCTTTGATGGTGATGCCCTGGCGCAGTACCCGCTGGTCCTGCTCGGTGTAGACCGGACCGAGCATTTCGGGGAAGACCTCGGCGGAGGTCTTGCCCAACAGTGGCCGGATGTTCTTGAAGCCACAACGTTGGGCCAGGGTCAGGTTGGCGCTCAGGTAGCGCGCGTGCAGGTCCTTGATGAAGAACACCACGTTGGGCACGCAGTCGAGCAGGGGCGTGATCAGTTCCATGCTGGCCAGCAGGCCGTCGATATCCCGGGGACGCTGGGCGGAAATGGCTTGGGGCAGTTGGTTGAGCTGTGCGCTATCGATCATCGTCGTTCTCTCTCCGGGGCTCGGTGGGGCCTTGATCGAGCCAGGGAGCATGCCAGTGCGGGCCTGGGCCAGCCGGGGAGATGGCCCGCGGCGGTCCTCAGGTACTGGAATGCTGTTGTTCAGCGTCCTGCATCAGGGTGGCGATCCGTGCCGGCACCAAGGGGGCCCGTGGTGGTGTGGCGCTCCAGCCGAACAGCTGCTGGGCGGCGTTGGCGCAGACCCGGCCTTGGCAGGCTCCCATGCCGCAACGGCTTTGCAGCTTGGCGGTAGTCCAGTCAGGGGCCGCGGCCACCGCGGCGTAGGGGACATCCTCGCAGCGGCACAGCAGGGTATCAGGCCGGGCCAGCTCCAGGACCTGCGGACGCAAGGCGAAGTGTTTCCGCAGTTGACCGGCAAAGCGCTGCCAGCGCTGCCTCTGGCGTACCAGGCTGGCGACCCGATCCGTCTGCCCGGTGGCCATGCAGCCGGCGATCTCGCCTTCGACCAGGGCCAGTTCGCTGCCACCGATGCCGGTGCATTCGCCGGCGGCGTAGACGTGGGGCAGGCTGCTGCGTTGCTCGGCGTCGACGGCGATCGCGCCTTGCTCCAGGCGGCAGCCCAGGTGGCTGGCCAGGCGCGTGTTGGGCACCAGGCCGAAACCACACGCCAGGTAGTCGCAGGCAAGCTCCTCGATGCGCCGGCCCTGGCGGATGCGTACCGCTTCCAAGTGGTGGTCACCGAGTGCCTCGACCACGTGGGCGTTGCCACGATAGGCCGGGGTCGCCAGGCGCAAGGCCTGGGCCAGCTTGTTCGGCCAGCGCCACAACTGGCTGGCGAAGCCCAGCAAGGCGGCTGTCGAAGCCTGTTCCAGTACCCGGGTCACTCGGGCCCCGGCCTGGCGAGCCGTGGCGGCGCTGGCCAGCAGTAGGGGGCCGCTGCCGGCGATCACCACTGAGCGCCCGGCCAGTGGCAGGCCATTCTTCAGGAGCGCCTGCAGGCCTCCGGCCCCGGTGACGCCGGGCAGGGTCCAGCCGGGAAATGGCAGCAGCAGTTCCTGGGCCCCGCAGCACAGGATCAGCTGTTCGTACTCCACCTGCCAGGCTTGCCGGGCATCTTCCAGCAGCAGGCTGCGCGGACCCAGCGCACAGATGATGCGGGTGGCGCCAAGGTAGCGTACTGCCGGATGTTGCAAGGTCTCGAAGCGCTCGGCCTGGGCGGCGCTCGGTGGATGATCGGGGCCGTGGCGCCAGATCTGGCCGCCGGGACGTGGGTTGTCGTCCACCACCAGGATTGAACGAGCGTTGCGGCTGGCGGCCCTGGCCGCCGCGAGGCCTGCCGGGCCGCTGCCGACGATCAGTACCTGGCATTGCAAGCGTGGGGCGGTCATCGGCTGCGCTCCACCTGCATGCCGTCGCGGCACAAGGTTTGGCAGGCCAGCTGGCGATGACCGTCGATGGTCATCCGGCATTCATGGCAGATTCCCATGCCGCAGAAGGGGGCCCGTGGCCGGCCAGTGCAGGAGACGCGGGTGTGCAGGTCGCCGCTGGCGGCCAGCGCGGCGGCGACGCTGATGCCTGGGCGCACCTGCAATGGCTGCTGGTCCAGGTAGATGATCATGGGGTCTCTCCAGTCAGGGCGGCGAAACGCCCGGGCAGATAGGGGCGTGGATCGATCGCCGGGCGTTCGCCCAGCAGCAGGTCCGCCAGCAGCCGGGCACTGCCAGGGGCGGTGGTCACCCCCAGGCCTTCGTGTCCGACCGCCAGCCACAGGCCGGGTTGGCGTGGGTGCTCGCCGAGGATCGGCAGGCCATCGGGAGTGGCGGCACGAAAGCCGGTCCAGGCGCGGATGCCGTTGAGCTGCGCCAGCTCCGGCAGGTAGTCCACGGCACGACGCAGCATCGTCGCCAATACCTGCGGGTCGACCTCTGGATCGAGGATGTCGAACTGGCGGGACGAGCCGATCAGCAACTGGCCGGTGGGGCGCGGCTGGACGTTGAACGCCACCGAGGTGCCGTCGCTGGCATGGGCGCTGGCGGCATATCCCAGTTCCACCAGCTGATGGCCGACCTGGCGTGGATAGCGGTCGGTGATCAGCAGGTGGCCCTTCTTCGCCCGCAAGGGCAGTGCCGGTAGCAGGCTGCGGGCGCCGAGGCCGTTGGCCAGCAGCACCCTGGGAGCCTGCAGCAGGCGACCGTCGTCGAGTTCCAGTTGGTCCCCGGCAAGACGCCGTACATGGGCACGCAGGCGGTTGATTCGCGGATGGCTGTCCAGCAGCCACTGGGCGGTGGCGGGAGCGTAGAGGATGCCGTCGCCGGGGACTTTCAGCGCACCGCCCAACCCCTTGCGCAGCATGGGTTCCAGCGCCGCCAGTTGCTGGCCGTCGAGCATCTGCGTGGCCACCCCGTGCTCGGCCAGGATGCCCTGCTTGGTCCGTGCCAGGTCCATCTCGCCGGCATCGGCGGCCAGCCACAGGGTGCCGCAGCCATGATAGGCACAGGCGTCGGGCAGGCGTTCGCGCAAGCGCCGCCAGAGCTCCAGGGAGTAGTGACTCAGGGCCAGCTCCGCCGGGTTGTCATCCATGACCACCAGGTGGCCCATGCCCGCCCCGGTGGCGCCACCCGCGGCATCGTCCAGCACCAGGACCTGCAGGTCACGCCGGGCCAGTTCGTGGGCGCAGGCGGCGCCGATGATCCCGGCGCCAACCACGACCACGTCCGCGGTGAGCGCCTGGCTCACGAACCGATGCCCCAGGCGAACGGATCGCTGTCGTCCAGCAGCAGGGTGGCTTCGGCGCTGATGTGGGCGCTGCCCCGCAGGATCGGGATGATCTGTTCGCCGGCAGTCTCGTAGTAGGCGCTGAACTGGCTGCCGATAACGCTGGCCTGGCGCCAGATCTGGCCCGGGACGAGCTTGCCGTCCGCCGCCAGGCACGCCAGCTTGGCGCTGGTACCGGTGCCGCAGGGCGAGCGATCGTAGGCCTTGCCGGGGCACAGCACGAAGTTGCGGCTGTCGGCCTGGGGATCCTCGGCGAACAGCTCGATATGGTCGATCACTGCGCCTTCGGCGCCGGTGATCCCGGTGGCTTCAAGGGCCTGCCGTACGCTCCAGGTGTATTGGGTCAGGGCCTCGACGTTATCCAGGGCGATGCGTTGGCCGTGCTCGCTGATGAGGAAGAACCAGTTGCCACCCCAGGCGATATCACCGTGCACCAGGCCCAGGCCGGGAACCTGCACGCCCACTTGGGAACGATAACGATAGGCGGGCACGTTGCGCACGCTCACCGACAGGTCGTCGTGCAGGGTGGCCTGCACCGTGCCCACCGGTGTTTCGATGCGGTGCACACCGCAGTCGATCCGCCCCAGGTGGTACAGGGAGCGGACCAGGCCGATGGTGCCGTGGCCACACATGCCCAGGTAGCCGCTGTTGTTGAAGAAGATCACTCCGGCACAGGCATCGACCGCCTGCGGTTCGCAGAGCAGGGCCCCCACCAGTACGTCGCTGCCGCGGGGCTCGAGAACGCAGGCGCGGCGCCATGGATCGTGCCGATCGCGCAGGATATCCAGGCGCTCGGCCATGGAACCCTGGCCCAGGTCGGGGAAACCATCGATGACCAGGCGAGTGGGTTCGCCACCGGTATGGGAGTCGATCACGGATATTTTTTTCATGGCAGCACCTGATGGAAAAGAGCTACAGAGTGGGCCAGAGGAGGGCTACACCGCTTGTGGGTTTTCGCTGTTCGAGATGACGAAATCAGCATAGTTTCGGGTGCTGGGGGATGACCTGGGAGGTGGTCGGCACTGGTGGCTGGCAGCAGGAAAAGAAGGCGCAGCGCTGCGGCTGATGGTGCTGGAGAAGAATGGAAAAGTGTGCCGATTTCGTCTGTTTCACGCAGGAAAACCCTCAAGCTGCCACGAGGATAAAAGGCGACTCTGGTTTTTGTTTCCGGCCCTGATCGGTCGGAGCGACTTCATATAAGGAAAAGATCATGAGCCGTACAGCCTTCTGCCACAGCGGTGCCTTGCCCACCGCGTCCACTGTGTTCGAAGCCCGTTCATTCCTTGATCCACAGGCCTCTGGCGAACTGTCGCCGCGCCTGTCGGATCCCTCGGTAGCAACCCTGCCAGGCTCCGGCTGCTGAAGGCTACCGGCCCCGCGACTCAAGGACCACGACACGCGATCAACGCCGATGACTCCCTCGGCGTGAGATCCGATCTGCCTATTCCAATAACCCATAAAGGCGCGCCTCCATGTCAGGCAAAGGTAAATTCAAGAAACAACTCTCTCTGGTGGACCTGACCTTCATCGGTCTGGGTGCGATCTTCGGTTCCGGCTGGCTGTTCGCCGCCAGCCACGTCTCGGCGATTGCCGGACCGGCGGGAATCTTTTCCTGGCTGCTGGGCGGTTTCGCCGTACTGCTGCTGGGCATCGTCTATTGCGAGCTGGGGGCGGCCCTGCCCCGCGCCGGTGGCGTGGTGCGTTACCCGGTGTTCTCCCATGGCCCGTTGCTGGGCTACCTGATGGGCTTCATCACCTTGATCGCCTTCTCCAGCCTGGTGGCGATCGAAGTGGTGGCGGCCCGGCAATATGCCGCGGCCTGGTTCCCCAGCCTGACCCACGAAGGCAGCAGCAACCCGACGCTCATCGGCTGGTTGGTGCAGTTCGCGCTGCTGTGCCTGTTCTTCTGGCTCAACTACAACAGCGTCAAGACCTTCGCCAAATCCAACAACTTCATCAGCCTGTTCAAGTTCATCGTGCCGCTGCTGGTGATCGGGGTGTTGTTCACCTTCTTCAAACCCGACAACTTCCACGTCCAGGGCTTTGCCCCGTTCGGCATGTCGGGGATCGAGATGGCGGTGTCGGCCGGGGGCATCATCTTCGCCTACCTGGGCCTGACGCCGATCATCTCGGTGGCCAGTGAAGTGCGCAATCCGCAGCGCACCATCCCCATTGCCCTGATCCTCTCGGTGCTGCTCTCGACCTTGATCTACGGCCTGTTGCAACTGGCCTTCCTGGGCAGCATTCCCACCGAGATGCTGGCCAACGGCTGGAGCGGCATCAGCAAGGAGTTTTCCCTGCCCTACCGCGATATCGCCCTGACCCTCGGAGTGGGCTGGCTGGCCTACCTGGTGGTGGCCGATGCGGTGATCTCCCCCAGCGGCTGCGGCAACATCTACATGAACGCCACGCCGCGAGTGGTCTACGGCTGGGCTCGCACCGGCACCTTCTTCAAGATCTTCACCCGCATCGACGAACAATCCGGCATCCCGCGCCCGGCGCTGTGGCTGACCTTCGGCCTGTCGGTGTTCTGGACCCTGCCATTCCCGTCCTGGGAGGCGTTGATCAACGTAGTGTCCGCGGCACTGGTGCTGAGCTACGCGGTGGCGCCCATCAGCGTTGCGGCCTTGCGCAAGAGCGCACCGGAGCTGGCACGGCCTTTTCGGGTCAAGGGTTTTGCGTTGCTGGGGCCGGTGTCCTTCGTGATCGCCGCGCTGATCGTCTACTGGTCTGGCTGGGGGACGGTGTCCTGGCTGTTGGGGCTGCAGATCCTGATGTTCGTGATCTACCTGCTGTGCAAGCGCCTGGTGCCCACCGACCACCTGAGCCTCGGCGAACAGGTACGCTCTTCCCTGTGGCTGATCGCTTTCTACGCGTTGACTATCGGCATTTCCTACCTGGGCAGCTTTGGCGGGATCGGCGTCCTGGCCCATCCGTTCGACACCCTGGCCGTCACGCTCATGGCCCTGTGCATCTACTACTGGGGAGCCAACACCGGAGTACCGAGCGCCAAGCTGGCATTGGATGGCGATGAGTCGGAGTGACAGGCTCGACCTGGTCCTGGGCGAGGTGAACTGATCGTCCCGGAGCCTGGATTCAGGTCACGCACAAAAAGGCCGGCGTCACGCGCATGTGCAGCCGGCCTTCGTGTATTCAGGGCCTCAGAAGCGGACGTTGGCCGCCAGTTCCGCAGAACGTCCAGGGGCGACGATGGCGAACATACCGACGTGGGAGGCGTCGTAGCAGGTCTCGTCGGTGAGGTGCAGCAGGTTGAGTTGCAGGTCCAGGCCCGCGCTGTAGTTGTGGCCGGTGGGGCCGGTTGCGAAGGCGCCGAAGATGTCGGCCTGGTTGATCAACGAAGTGTTGACTAAGTTACGTCCACGCGCGGGGCCGCGCATCACCACACCGCAGAGCTGGGTCTTGATGGCCTCCTTGTCGGAGCTCAGGATGTAGTCCTGCATGCTGCACCCTTGTCGTGTGGTGTTGCGCAGGCTCAGGTGGTCGTTGAAGTCGTGTTCCAGCAGCAGGGTGGCGATATCGGTGGAGGTCTTGCGCAAGTCACGCTTGGCAAAGCCGTAGAAGTTGCCCCGATCGACCTTGACCGGTTTGCCGGTGATGGCCGACACCGGATGTCCCTGGTCGGTATGCCAGGTAGCTGGCTTGGCAGGTGGATTTAATACTGGCAGTGATTCTCTTTTTCCGGGCGCTGCGGTTTCATGGGCAGCCTTCGACCAGGAAAACGCGCCATGGAACTGCATTTCGAAACCCCCAACCTGCTGTTGCGACCCCGGACCCTCGAGCACTTCGAAGCCTGCCTGCGCATGGACCAGGACCCGCAGGTCACGCAATTCATCCCCGGAACCTGGGACGGTGGGCAATGGCACCGGGACTTCCTGCGGGGGCGGATGTCCCGGGATTTCGGCGAGCGTTGCGGTTACTGGGCGATTTTTACCAAGCAAGCGCCGGATGAGTTCCTTGGCTGGGTCTCGTTCATTCCCTTCGAGGCCGTGGGGCCGGAGCTGGAGATGGGCTGGCGCCTGGTGCATCGGGCCTGGGGACGCGGGGTGGCCTCCGAGGCCGCTAGGCGCATCGTCGAGCATGCCTTCGCCGACCCGGCCGTCGAGCGGCTGGTGGCCGATGCCCATGTGGACAACGCCGCGTCGCTGGCGGTAGCCCGCAAGATCGGTTTCCGGGTCAGCCACGATGGCGAGTTCGAAGGTATGCCCAGCCGGTTCCTGGAAATGACCCGCGAAGACTTTCAGCGGCACCCGGCCGAAAGCCGCTCCCCGGCTGTTCGCTGACTGCGCGGGCGAGGTGCCGGATCCGGCGTCTCACCTGGCGCTCACAGATGGCGACCGACCCACCACAGCACCAGGAGGGCGATGCCGGCGGCCAGGGCCGAGAGCTGGAATAGATTGATTAGCCACTTCAGGCCGAGGGGGAAGTGGCGATAGTCGCGCACGCTCATTCCACCGTTGCGCAGGAACAGGTGGGGCATGGCGAACAGGCCGCCGATGCACAGCAACATGAAGAAGCGACTCAGGGGATCCTTGCCCAGCAGCGGCATGCGGATGGCGATGACCCGGCACCGCGACAGATGCCTGACCATGTCATCGAGCCTGAAATAGCCCAGGTAGATCTGGATCGCCAGGGAAACCAGCGCGGACACGACCACCAGTACCCAACCGGCGGTGTAGATATCTTCGGCATTGCACATAGCTGTTCAGTGACCTCCTCAAGCCTCGCGCCTTGGCGCTCGGCGTAGCGCTCCTCCAGTGGACCCTGCACGCAGGGCAGCCGGGCACCATAGCATCCCCGGAGCGGCGTTGGTCATGCCCGACGAGTCTGTGCCGGTCGGTGGGCGAGGGGGACAAGGGCTAGAGCTTGGCGCAACGCTCCACGTCGGCCTGGGTGGTGACTTGGGTCTCGATGCCCAGGCGGTACTTGCAGTAGTCGATGATCATCTGTCGTTCTTCCCCGGTGAGCTTCTCCACCTTGCGGTAGTCACCATCATTGGCGTGGATGTTGAAGAACTCCAGGCGCAGGCTTGGCGAGTGCTTGATGAACCAGCGGGTATGGGTCTCGGCTTCCTCCAGTTCGGTGTAGTAGCCGACGTTGAGCAGGACCAGCAGGGCGAGGAACAACAGCACGAGAAGTTTTTTCACAGGCGATGCCTTCCATGGAGGGGGCACCGTGGTGCCGGGGCGGCAATGCTCCCGGGGCAGGCCTCGCTTGGCAAGCCCTATTGGAGCACGGTTCCTGTCATTAATTGTCACGAATGTTCCGGGCAGGTTCAGCTGGCAGACAGGTGCAGACTGCTAAAAAACTCCACGTCCGGCAGGAGCTGGACAGTGACAGGGGGCAAACAGGCCGGGACCAGGTCCCGGCCTTTCCATGCAATAGCGACGCAAGCAGCAGTGAAGAAAACGATCCTCGGATCGTTTTTTTTTGCCTGAGTCAGCGTCAGGATCGGCACCGTGCCAGGACCGGGACATCGCGCGGATACCCGCGTCCTCGGGAGCGCTAGCTCTGGCACGGTTCTTTGCGGCCGATGCTGCCGGGGCGTTGGATGACCGTTCGTCCGACGGATGGAATTGGCAAGCACCAGTCACTACGGCATGCTGTCGATGGATATCGTAGTGCCACTACTTGGTCGTAGGGCAATTCTCGGGTGTCGTACTCCCCCCTTCGCTACTGAGATAGGTTTTTTGATGATGGTGTTGATCCTGCCCGAGTCGCGGCATGCCGGATAAGGCATTGGCCGAGGAGCAGCGCCTGGCCGCCCTGTATGCCCTCGAGCTGCTGGACACGGCCCGCTGCGAAAGTTTCGATCGCATCTGCCGTCTGGCCGCGCAGTTCTTCAAGGTCCCCACGGCGTTGATCACCCTGGTGGATCGTGATCGGCAGTGGTTCAAGTCGCGAGTGGGTTTCGCCGTGGAGCAGACGCCGATCGATCAGTCGTTCTGTGCCTATACGATCCAGTCTGCTGATGTGTTCGAAGTTCAGGACGCTCGCCAGGACGTGCGTTTCCATGCCAATCCGCTGGTGACCGAGGGCCCGGGCATAGGTTTTTATGCCGGGGCGCCCTTGATCACTTCCACGGGGCACGCCATCGGCAGCTTGTGTGTCATCGACAAGCTGCCACAGCGGCTCGATGCCGCCGAGCGCCAGCAATTGCGCGACCTGGCATCCCTGGTGATGGAGCAGATCGAGCAACGCCAGCGCCAGACCCGCCGTGATCCGGTCAGTGGCTTGCCCAACCGCGAGCAGTTCCAGTGCGACCTGCACGACCTGGCGGACCAGCAACCCGGGGAGAGACGGGTGCTGGTGCTGGTGGATGCGGTAGACATGACCGTGGCTCATGAGTTGACCCTGGCCCTGGGCATGGCGCCGTTCGAGACCATTGTGCGTTTCCTTGCCCAGCAGTTGCTGGCCTACCTCGGGCGGCATGTGCGGATCTATCACGTCTCGGCCAAGCGCTTCGGTTTCCTGCTGCCGGCCGCGCCGGGGGTGGAGCGCTTGCTGGAGGGCTTGGTGCGTCGCCTGCGCCGCCAGCCGCCGGGCCTGGAGTTGCCGATGATCCCGGGAGTGTGCGCGGGCATGGTGGAGTTCTCCACGGACCATGATGCGGTGCCGGACGTATTGCGCAAGGCCATGTTCGCCCTGGAACTGGCCGCGCTGGAGCGCTGTACCTGGGCGCCCTACGACCTGGTACGCGACCAGGCCTACCGGCGTGCCTTCAACCTGGCTGCGGACATCGGCGAAGCCCTGGACACCGGGCAGATCTACCTGATGTTCCAGCCGCGTTTCGCCTTGCCCGATGGTGCCCAGGTCAGTGCCGAGGCGCTGATCCGCTGGGACCATCCCTGGCTGGGGCCGATTTCCCCTGCGGAGTTCATCCCGGTGTTGGAACGCAACGCCCAGATCCACCAGGTGACCCACTGGCTGATCGATGCGGTGTTGCACAAGCTGCATCTATGGAGCGCCAGTGATGTGCAACGCTTGTCGATCAATCTCTCGCCCCAGGATTTCGAGGACCAGGACATTGCCGATGTGCTGCGCGATGCTTGCCTGCGCCACCGTATCGATCCTCGGCGCCTGGAGGTGGAAATCACCGAGGGTGCCTGGTTGCGCTCCAACCCGAAAGTACTGGAGCAGTTGAGCAAGATTCGCGCCCTGGGCATGGATGTGGCCATCGACGATTTTGGTACCGGCTACAGCAACTTCGCCTATTTGCACCAGATTCCGGCCAATGTGGTGAAGCTCGACAAATCCATGGTCACTGACCTGGAGAGCAGTGCCCAGCACCAGAAGATCACCCGCTCGGTGATCGCCCTGGCCCGCGAACTGGGCTACCGCACCGTGGCCGAGGGCATCGAGAGCTTCAAGTGCCTGCAGATGCTGCGGTCCTTCGGCTGCGACGAGGCCCAGGGCTACTTCCTGGCCCGGCCCATGGCCCAGGACAAGTTCCTGGCCCGCAGCGAAGCGCAGCGCTTTCCGCTGCAGGCTGGGTTCTAGGACCGGAGTCGTTGCTTGAGCCCTGTTGCCATCGGGCGTTTAACCTTTCTATACAAAATCCCCACACTTGGAGATGAACGGCCCTGGGGCGCTCGTTAGGCTGGGGTCGGCAGGTCTCCTGATACCAGGAGGACGCTGTCGTCTCATTTCCGATCCGAATGACCAAGGGATTGCTCGATGATGAAGTTCGTCAGAGTCATGGCGAGTTGCGGTGTAGTGATTCTCAGCCTGGCCAGTTGCAGCAATGCCGCGCTGGAGCAGCCATATGCGCGGCGCTGCGAGTTGCCGGCGGCTGGCCTGCAGGCCAGGCAGGTGCCGGCGCCCAGCGGCGCCTGGTGCGTGGGCAAGGCTGCTTTCGCCTTGCGCGATCCGGCGCGTGCGGAGACCTTTTCCAAGGTCGCCGGCGCCCGCCGCGAGCTGGCATTGAAAGTCTGGTATCCGATCGTTGCGCCTGCCGGCAGGCTGCCCCGTGCCGAGTACGCCGAACCCGAGGCCCTGGCCGCGATGCAAGCCGGAAGCGCGGTGGAGGTCGCCAGCCATTCGGCGGCCGGAGCCAGGATGGAAAAGCACCGCCAGTATCCGGTGCTGCTGTTTTCTCCCGGCCTGGGAGCAGTGGCCGAGCTCTACAGCGGCCTGCTGGAAGACTTGGCCAGCCGTGGCTATGTAGTGGTAGCCATCAATCACCCTTACATTTCCGGGGTCACGGTGCTGCCGGGAGGCCGGGTGGTCCCGGTCCTGGACGTGCTCGAGCAGGACGAGGAACAACTCGCGGCCGCCGCGCCTTCGGTGGTGGCGGACCTGCGCAGTACCCTCGATTGGCTGCAACTGCGTAACCAGGAGCCGGAGCACCTGCTAGGCGGACACCTGGACCTCGAGCATGTCGGGGCGCTGGGCCATTCCTTCGGCGGTTCGGCTGCCTTGCAGGCGACGCGCCTGGACCCGCGCCTGCGGGCGGCGGCCAACCTCGACGGCAGCATCCAGGGCGAGCTGGCCGGTCCCTGGAACAAACCCATGCTGTTATATGCGGCTGGCCAGGACCCACGGGACGCTAGCATGGACGCGGTGTGGGCAGCCCGTCGGGGGCCTGGGGCATACAAGGTGCTGGAGAATGCCGGGCACCATGACTTCACCGATGGGCGCTGGGTGCTCCCGGCGTCGGTCATCAAGGCCATGGGCGACGACTTCGGCAGTATCGATCGCAGCCTGGCGGTACGGACCTTGCGCCAGGATCTGGGCGACTTCTTCGCCCGTTACCTGGCTCGTCCCTGAGACGGAGGGGACCCAGATATGGAGGCCGGCCACAAGGCCGGGCTTGGGGTTTTGTCGCGCTCGTCCGGTGCTGCGTTTTCAGTGGCTGCCGGAGGCTCGCTGCTGGTCAGCGCCCAGCAGAAGCTGATGGTCGAAGCCCACTACGCCAACGGCCACGAGATCGAACAACCGCTCGCGCTGACCCTCGGCTACCGCTACCTTGGGTAGTGAATCATCCCGCCCGGGCGCACGCCGTGCGCCTCTGGAGACCCGTCATGAGTCGCGCTCGAATCGCCAGCCTGCTGAGTGTCGCTCTGGTGCAGGCCGGTACCGCTACCTGGCCTGGCATCTGGTCATGCAACATACCGCTGAGCGCCTGGAGACACTGAACCGGCTTGCTTCCCAATGGCTCGGCAGGGCGATACCGTTGGACGAGTTCCCGGCATGCGCCGCCTGCCATGACTGGCAGACGGCCTCATGTTCCGGACCGCCCTCGATTTCACGCCTCCGGCTCACCACAGGTTGATCGCCATGAAAACTCCCCTGCCACTGGTCTGCCTACTCACCGCCATCCCCGCGCTCGCGCTGGCCGCCGACACCACGACGACGGTTCCTGTGCATTTCGCCACAGGCGCGAGCAGCTCGGTCATCAAAGGCCGCCTCAAGGGGTACGACACGGTTCTCTATACGCTGTCGGTCAAGGGCGGCCAGAAGATGACGGTGGGTGTCACCGGCAGCAGCAACGCCAACTTCAATCTGTTCGCGCCAGGCGACAAGCCGGGGCAATCGACCGCTTTGGGCGGCGGCGCCGTCGGCCAGGACTGGAGCGGCGTGTTGCCGGTATCCGGCACCTACAGCGTGCAGGTCTACCAGATGCGCGCTACCGCCCGGCGTGGCGAGAAAGTGAACTACAGCATCCACTTCAGGATCGAGTGACGCAGTCGATTCACGTCCGGAGCGTTTCCGTATGCGCCGAGCCATATTGCCCCATCCAATCGATGATTGATGAAGGAGTTTCCATGCGAGTTCTATGTGCAGTCGCCATCACCGCCGCCGGCGGGTTGTTCCAGCGCTGCGCAACGTATGTCCGATTGCCAGGCTCAGGGAGTCAGTCGAGATGCGTGTCATACGGCCGAGCAGAACCGGCAGGCGGCGGTCAAGGCAGCGGTGGAACAACAAGCGATGGAGAATGCGCGTGATCTGAAGCTGAACACCCCAGTGACCAAGGGGCTCGATCAGTCGATCGGCGACTGATCTGAGCACGCCCTTGCGCGAGGCGTTCGAGAGCGTGCCGGTAACGGACCATGGTGCGTTTGATCCAGACGAACCATGGTCACCGGCAGCTGACAACCCATTCAGACCCAGACCCGTCGCTGACGGGCCTTTTTCTTTCAGGTATCAGCAGCCCTGCGGCATCTCCCCCCGTGCCAGGCGGGCATTGATGTCGGCGACCACCGCCGGCAGTTCGGCGATGGTGTCGATCAGGTAGTGCGGGCGCGAGTCTTCGAAGATCTGGCCGATACGGCGGCGCTGCTGCTCCAGTTGGTGCACCGGCAGCGCCTTGTATTGCTCATAGGTCAGTCCCAGGGCATTGCCCGAGCAGGTCAGTGCCACGGTCCACATGCCGGCGCTGCGGCCTTCGAGGATGCCCGGCCAGGTATCGTCGACTTTCACGCAGGCCGCCACGTCACTGATGCCCAGGGCGATCACGTTGGCCAACGCTTGGGCCGGGTGCGGACGACCGTTGGGCACTTCGTCGGTGGCGACCACATGGTCGGCGACATAGCCGTTGGTCTTCGCCAGGGCCACTACTTTCTCCATGACGACAGCAGGGTAGCCTGAGCAGGAACCGATCTTCAGACCCTGTTGGCGCAGCGCAGCGATGGCGCCCAGCGCGCCGGGGATCAGCGCCGAGTGCTCGGCGATCTTTTCGATCTGCAGCGGCATGAAGCGCTCGTAGATGGCGGTGACGTCGTCGTCGGTTGGCAGGTGGCCAAAGGCCGCGCGGTAGCGTTCGCCGATGGCGGGAATGTCGCACAGGGTGCGGATGTGGTCCCACTTGCCCATGCCCATCGGGCCGCGGGCTTCTTCCAGGCTGACCTGCACGCCGAACTCGGCGAAGGCCTCGACGAAGATCTGGGTTGGCGCGAAGGAGCCGAAGTCGACCACGGTGCCGGCCCAGTCGAGGATGGCGGCTTGCAGTTGCTTGGGTTGTTGGTAATGCATGGTGGTTCTCCAGTGAGGGTCGTGAAATCAGGATGAGCGCGGCCCGCCCGGCATCGTGGCGGGCTCGCGGTTTCAGAACGTGTTCGGGTTGAACGTCAGGCCGTGGAGTCGAACAGCTCGGCGATGATCGGCCGCCTGCGGCGAATGCCCAGGCAGCACAGGTAGTAGCTGATGTGGAACGGGTCCTCGGCGAAGGCGATGGAGCGTGTGCCGGGCCGGTCGGCGTACTCCACCGCCGAGACGAAGCCCACGCCGATGCCGTGCACCACCGCATGGACGATGGCCTCGCGGCTGTTCAACTGCATCGCGCAGTCCAGTTCCACGCCGTGTCGGCGGCAGCCTTCCTCCACCAGCTGGCGGGTGCGCGAGGCCGGTTCGCGCAGCACCACGCGCTCCATCGCGATCTCCTGCACGCTGACCGATTCCTGCTGCGCCCAGGGATGGTCGTCGCGCACCACCGCGAGGATCGGGCAGGTGCGATACACCTGCGTGCTCAGGCGCTGGTCGAACTCCGAGAGGGCGAGGATCGCCACGTCGATGTCGAAGTTGTACAGCCGCTCCAGGGTGCCGGCTTCGCTGGTGAAGGAGGTTTCCAGCTCTATGTCCGGATAACGCTGCATCAGCGAGTAGGTCAGGCTCATGGCGATCGGCGGCGACACCGCACCCAGGCGCAGCATGCCCTGCTTGCGTTGCTGGAAGCTCTGCAGCAGTTGCAAGGCTTCGTCCTCCTGGCCGAACAGGCCCTGGGTGATCGCGTAGAGTTGCTCGCCGGCCGGGCTCAGTTCGATGAAGCGCCCCCGCCGGTGGAACAGCTCGACCGAAAAGCGCTTCTCCAGGCCGCTGACCTGCTCGCTGATGGTCGGTTGGCCGACGCTCAGCAGCGCCGCCGCCTGGGTGAAGCTGCCGGTACGCGCCACTGCGTGAAAAGAGCGCAGCCATTTGTGGTACTGGTACATGAGTTCTCTTTATCCGCATGAAGTCTGTCAGAAGGGCTTGCCGCATGGCCGTGCCTTCAGCGCCGGACGAACAGGGCGACCACCGCGCTGCATACGCACGCCGTGGTGACCACGATGAAGATCAGTGAAGTATTGCCGGTCGTGTCCAACATGCGACCGATCAGGGGTTCGGCCAGGCCCGCGAAGAGGTAGGAGGAAAAGTTCATGATCCCGGTGGCGGTGCCAGCGCGGCGGGCGCCGACCAGGTCCGGGCAGAGCGCCCAGAAACTCGATGCCGGGCCATAGACGAAGAAGCCGCAAAGAAACAGCGCGAGCAGGCCGACGCCGCTGTGCGCCGGCAGGCTCCACATCCACAGGCTGGTGAGGGCACCCAGTACCATGTAGAGCATGATCGCGCGGTAGCGCTTGCTGCCGAACAGGCGGTCGGACACCCAGCCGTTGCTCAGTGCCCCCACGGCCATGCCGACGGGCAGAGCGATGGTGATCCACTTCGGGTCGATGAAGCTCTGGCCCTTCTGCCAGTCGGCGCCGAGGAAGTGCACCGGCACCCAGACGATCAGCCCGTAGCGCGCGGCGTTCTGGAAGCCCAGCGACAGCGCTGCGACCAGCAGGCGAGGGTTCTTCAGAACCGCGAGGTAGCGTTGCGTTGAGGTCTCCTCCTGGCCGTGTGCGGCTTCGCTGGCACGGTCTTCGGCGTTCGCCACGCCGGTATCGGCCAGCGGTTCGAAGCCCATGTCCTGGGGGCGCTCGCGGGCCACCAGGTAGAACACGATGCCGCCGGCGAGCATCAGCAGCACCGGCAGGCGGAAGATCCAGCGCCACTCCAGGTGCAGCACGTCGATCACCACCACCGAGGTGACGTAGGACAGCACCGACGCGCAGCCGGCGGCGAACACGTAGAAGCCATAGACCTTGCCGCGCTCGGCGGCGCCCCACCAGTTCGACAGCAGGCGGCTGCCCGGCGCCCAGCCCAGTGCCTGGAAGTAGCCGTTGATGCCCCAGGGCAGGATCAGGCTGCCGAAGCCACCGGCGAAGCTGGTGACCCAGTTGGCCGCGCAGGACAGCGCCGCGCCCAGGCTCATGATGCGCCGGCCGCCGAACGTGTCGGCGAGGTTGCCGTTGATCGCCTGGCCGATGGCGTACATCCACAGCATGGCGCTGGACGCCCAGCCGAGGGTTTCCTTGCTCAGGCCGAATTCGGCCTGGATGCCGGGGATGGCGAAGCCGAAGGTCTGGCGGCCGGTGTAGAAGAACAGGTAGCAGAACATCGCGGCCAGCAGCATGCGCCACTGGGCAACACGGAAGGGGGTGACGGCGGAGATGGGGCCAGACAGGGTTTGTGCACGGTTCATGGCTGTTTTCCTTCTTGTTCGCTCGCGCCGGCGGCAAAGCTCGGCGTGTCGGCACTCTTGTTCGGTGCAATAGGTGTACGGTGCAGCAGGAAAAGGCGACCGCCAGGGCCGCCCGGTGAGGAATGGCGTCAGGCGGCTTGCGAACCGATGAAGTTGCGTCCGCGGGCACCCTGCATGGCGAAGTCGATCATCGCTTCGGCTTCGGCGGCAGTCACGCCGTAGTCGCCGAACTCGGTCTTGACCCCGAGGCGATGGAGGAACTCACGCAGGCGCTTCTGCGCTGTAACCAGTTCGCTGCCGAATATCCGCTGCAGGGTACGGTCGCGGTCGGCATCGCGGCCCCAGGCCAGGCCCAGCACCAGCGGCAGGGTGAAGGAACAGGCGATGCCGTGGGGCAGGCCGTGGCGCAGGGTCATCTCGTAGGAGATGGAGTGAGCCAGCGCGGTCTTGGTGTTGGAGAAGGCCATGCCAGCCTTCAGCGCAGCCAGTGCCATGCGCGAGCGCAACTCGCGGTTGGCGAGGTCCTGCTGCAGGCGCGGCAGGCAGTCGAGGATGTTCTCGATGGCGGAGACGGCGAAGGTGTCGGAGATCGGGTTGGCGTTGTGGTTCCAGATCGACTCCAGCGCGTGGGACAACGCGTCCAGACCGGTGGACACGGTCACCCCGGCGGGCACGCTGAGCATCAGGTCCGGATCGATCAGCGCGACCTTGGGCCAAGTGCAGTCCAGGTGCAGGGAGTACTTCTTCTGCCGCTGGGTATCCCAGATGGTCGCCCAGGGCGTCACCTCGCTACCGGTGCCGGCGGTGGTCGGCGCGGCGATCAGCATCTTTTGCCGGGCCGGCACGAAGGGCTTGCCGGTGGCCAGCAGGTCTAGCAGTTCGTCGAAGCGCCCGGACGCGGTGCCGACGATCAGCGCCTTGGCGGTGTCGATGGCACTGCCGCCGCCGAGGGCGAGCACGGTGGTGCAGTCCGCCGCTTCACGCCAGAAGCGCTCGTGCACATCACGCAGCCAGGCCACGTCGGGGTTGGGCTGGACGTCGTCGATGACGTAGGCGAGGCGCTCGCCGAGCAGGCCGCGGACGCGGTCGATCAGCCCCAGTTGGGCGGCTTCGGGGAAGGTCACCAGGGCGACCTTGCCTTCGCAAAGCTCGGCGACGCGGTCCAGGCTGCCGCCGCCGAAAACGGTGGCGACCGGATTATGGAATCGGGCAGGCATGGGCAGTTCCTTGTTGTTTGAATGTACGGCCATGCTCGGGGCGTCGTCGGTTTCGTTCCAATCGATTGATCGCAGGTGGGTATCGGCCAGACCGATAAAGGCGGGTGCGGGCATCTTGGGCAAACTCCGGGCGTGCGCCTGCCCGACGCGCGCCCGGAAAGCGCACGCGGCAGGAGGTTGGGGCTGTCTCTTTT
>NZ_JBJJLO010000072.1:0-33606 GCF_046230915.1 Pseudomonas sp. KCJK8993 | reverse complement strand
CCGTTTTTTTGCCAAAGAAGTATATTTTTTATTTGAATGCTGCTCATAGAATAATCCTAAAATTCTGATATAGCTCAGAGCTATTTTCTTCTAAAATTTTCGCCAACCTCGGGGCAGCAAGATAAATTTCGGCTCCTAGTTGTCCTACCGATTTTTGGTTCGTCGACGTAAAAACTTCAGAGACAAGAGATAAAGTTCTTTCGTCAAACTTTGCGACTCCCATTTCGCATGCAAGTAACACTGTATTTACCGAGATGGCTGAAAGATCTAGGAAGTGATTACTCACGGCGGAGAAGTCTTTGGGGAATGAAAGTACCAGATCACGACTGCTGATATACACAACGTTTTTGTTTTTTAGAATTGACCGAATCCGCTTATTAAAGATTAACGGCAAGATCAGCAGTGAGTTGGAAAGTTCGATCGTGCGATCTGGCATGTGTGCTAGCGTTGCTTGGAACGCTAATACCCCGAGTACTTCGTTTGTTACAAGAGGATTCATTTTAGGTAAAGCTCCTGCCAATCTATCTTCCATCCAATCGACGGGGTATTAGACAGCTTGATAAATTTTCCTCGACTGAACCCGTCTGGTAGTACAATGTTTTTTATTTTTAACTCTTTGCTCAGTGTTTTTTCATAGCAAGCTTGAGCGGCCAAGATAGGCTGAGAACCGTCTTGGGAAAATGTTCCATGAGCTTGCTTGTGTATATTTTTCCAGCTTATCTCGCACTGCTGCTCTAATCGAGTATTATCCTGGTAAGTAAAGTCACCCTCTTTCTTTAACTCACCTATTAACTCTTCAGTTGCAAGCATCTCAATTCCGTGTTCAACAGCATCAGCTTCAGTCTTACCGATGTCTAGCAGTTGAGTGCTAAAGATACTTCCTAAAAATGATAGATTTTCTAGGCGCTGGAAATGGTAGTACTTATCATAGAATCTATCATAATCGACCTCATTGCTCCTCGACGATCTCAAAATCCTATCAAAACCCATCTGAACCCGGAAGTCCTGATAAGTGATCATCACTTTGGCACCCGACGTAATAGCTTCCACCTTGAACTCTTTATAGGCTCCAACTACAAACTTTCGAGTATCATCTAACTTACTATTCGGTACGGCAAAATACGCTAGTTTTTTGTTTATCTGGTGTTTAATGCTTTCACTATCGGTCTGAAAACTAAAGCGCTCCAGAAGAAACTTAACTTCTTCATGCTTGGCTGTCGCGAGAGCTTTTACATATTTAAAAATAGGATTTTCTGAATCGGTCGGTGCTTTTAGCGCCTCAGCCGCTTGGATATCTTCAAAAATAGCAAGAATCGCATCAATGATTTTTTCCTTGTTCTCCTTCGCGGCTTTCAGGAGAACAATCAGATTTTGATTGTTGAGTTTTTTGTTTGAGTATATTTGGAACTCAATATTTTTGCCGGGTGGCAACTCCGGCACCGACTTCCACCAATTGTACAGTGTCTTCCACAGGTCGATATCCCTCTCCGTTATATTTCCTCCAGAAAGACTATGTTTAACCTGAATAAGGCAGAGATCATCAGTGATGCTCTCGGTGTGAACATCATCAAACACCTCTAGCCCAATTTGCTCTCCTGGATTTAATCCAAGCAGAATGTTGACGAGTACAAGATCCTGATACTCAAAACCTAAAGCGCTTTTATCTGCCGCTGTTTGTTCTAAATGTCCCATACGCACCTACCGGAAACCATACTTCCGAGAAAAAGTTCTATGCTCAGGAAAACCTGAGAGCGAATTTGTCCGACAGCTGGCATCAACTGGAGGCCAAGCCCTAATTTATGTATATAGAGCAGTTTCCAGCGGTGGATGCACAGAGGATTTTTGACTGGCTTATGCTTCATGCACGGATAGACCTCCTGGAGCGGCACTGATACCTGCTGATGAAGCCGACAGGCATGGATGGCATATTGACATAACTCTGTCGATGGCGGTGAGTATGAGGATCGGTGCCCCCATCGTTTTAGCGATCGCCTTCCGTCAGCTCAATCTTTGGTCGGGCTTATCGAAAGGCCAACAGGTTTCGTGACCGGATGCTATGGGTCGGAAGCGGTCATTGATTGACGTCTGCTTTTGGCCGATAGCAGCCTGTTACTAACGGTAGTTCATGATCATTTACTGTTGGTCGTGATCATTGCAGTGCGTAATGTCTTCGGTTGGCCGATTTACTCTTTTGCTCAGTTCTTCGTGAAGGGGCTTGGAGAGACGGATAGATATTCACGTTTTAGATCCTGCACCCGCTTCGCGGTCGTTCGCAGCCCTCGGCAGCGGCTAGATGTAACGCGAACGGCGATAAACCAGGCCGGCCGGTAGGCCGCCTGCTTTTGCTCTTGCTTTGGCTTTTGATCTGCCTGCCCCTTTAAACACGATGGCCGGAGAGAGGGCATGCCGAGCCTAGGCGAGGCACCGAGTGAGGGGGCAGAGAGCCTTTGGTTACTTTGGGCTCCATCCAAAGTGACCCGCTGTAAGAGCGGAACCCTAAGTGGCCGTGAGCGCTGCAATGGATATGTACACTAAAAAGACCGCAACCTCAGGTTTTACGACCACTGCGCGCTCGAGCGGGAGCAAGCTCCCTCGCCACAGTAAGTTCGCGGGGCCCCTAGCTCAGTCTGGAACTCCAACCTGACTCGTTGCAGTACGCCACACCCGCAGCAACGAACCTGCCCCCCACCTCAATGCACAATCTGCGCAAGAAACGCCTTCGCCCGCTCACTCTTGGGCGCCGCAAAAAACGCCTCCGGCGGCGCATCCTCCACAATCCGCCCTCCATCCAGAAACAACACCCGCTCCGCCACCTGCCGGGCAAAGCCCATCTCATGGGTCACGCACAGCATGGTCATGCCGCTGTCGGCCAGTTTCACCATCACATCCAGCACTTCGCTGACCATTTCCGGGTCCAGCGCCGAGGTGGGTTCGTCGAACAGCATGATCTTCGGTTCCATGCACAGCGCCCGGGCGATGGCCACGCGCTGTTGCTGCCCCCCGGACAGTTGGCTGGGGTATTTGCCGGCCTGGCTTTCGATGCCGACCTTGGCCAGGAAGCTGCGGGCCAGTTCTTCGGCCTTTTTGCGCGAGAGGCCGCGCACGGTGGTGGGGGCCAGGGTGCAGTTGTCCAGCACGCTCATGTGCGGGAACAGGTTGAAGTGCTGGAACACCATACCCACCTGGCTGCGCACCTTGGCCGCTTCGCGGGTGTTTTGTGCAAGGTCGGTGCGGTCCACCAGGATCTGGCCTTTCTCGGCGATTTCCAGGCGGTTGATGCAGCGGATCAAGGTCGATTTGCCGGAGCCGGAAGGCCCGCAGAGGACGATGCGTTCGCCCTGGCGGACCTTGAGGTCGATGTCGTGCAGCACGTGGAAGGCGCCGTAGAACTTGTTCAGCCCGGCGATATCGATCACCACTTCGCGGCGGTCGATGGTGGCGCGGGCGGCAGGGTCGGGCACGGCGGACAGCGGGGCGGTCTGGGTCAGCATGGCAGGTCTCCGACGGTCAGTTGAAGCGCTCGGCGCGATAGGGGGCAGGGTCGGTGAAGGGTGTCTGGCCGGTCATCAGTTGTGCCAGCAGGCGACCGCTGACCGGGCCCAGGGTCAGGCCGTGGTGGGCGTGGCCGAAGTTGAACCACAGCCCCGGGTGGCGCGGCGCCGGGCCGATCACCGGGCACATGTCCGGCAGGCAGGGGCGGCGGCCCAGCCAGGGTTCGGCGTCGAGGCGTTCGCCCAGGGGGTAGAACTGCCGGGCCAGGGTTTCGCAGCGGCGCAGTTGGATTTCGTTGATCGGGTCGCTCGGGTCGGCGAATTCGATGCCAGTGGTCAGGCGAATGCCGCCCACCATCGGCGCCAGCACGTAGCCGCCCACCGGGTCGAGGATCGGGTGGCGCAGCTCGCTGCCGGGCAGGGCGGCGTAGTGCATGTGGTAGCCGCGCTTGATCGCCAGCGGGATGCGGTAGCCCAGGGGTTCGAAGAGGCCTGCGGCTTGCGGGCCGAGGGCGACTACCACTTCCTGGGCGCTGATCGGGCCGTGTTCGCTGTGCACCTGCCAGCCGCCTTCGACCTGGGCCAGGCTCAGGGCATCGCCGATGACGAATCGGCCGCCGCGCTGCTTGAACAGTTCGGCGTAGCCACGGGTCAGGCCGCCGGGGTCGCTGACCGTGCGCGGGTCGAGCCAGTGCAGGCCGCCCACCACGTCGCCGTGCAGGCCGGGTTCCAGGGCGTGGATCTGCTCGCGGTCCAGCACCCGGTAGTTGAGCTGGTACTGGGCCAGGTCCGCGGCGGCGGCCTGGGCGCTGTCGAAGGCTTGCTGGTCGTTGAAGGCTTCGAGCCAGCCGCCGTCGTGGATCAGCCCGAGCATGCCCGCCGGCTCCGCCAGGGCCAGATGGTCGCTGACGCAGCGTTCGATCAGCGGCAGCATGGCGCGGGTGGCGGCGGCCAGGCCCTGGGGCGAGGAGTGGCGCCAGTATTGCAGCAGCCAGGGGCCGGCCTTGGGCAGGTGGCGCAGGCTGTAGCGTACGTCCGATTGCTGGTTGAGGCCGTAGCGCAGCAGCTTGCCGACCTCCCGGGGGAAGGCGTAGGGGATCACGCTGGCGCGTTCGATCAGCCCGGCGTTGCCGTGGCTGGTGCCGTTGCCTGGCGGCTGGCGGTCCAGCAGCACGACTTCGCGGCCACGGGCCTGCAAGTGCAGGGCGGTGCTGACGCCGACGATCCCGGCGCCCAAGACGATGGTCTGGCAATGCATGGTTCTATCCTTACTGCGGGGGGCCGTGCGCGGGCTCCCAAGGGTTCAGTTCAAGTGCCGGCCGAGACGGCCTTCCAGGTATTTCAGGCTGCGCCGCACTCCCTCGACGATCACCAGGTACAGCACCGCGGCCCACAGGTAGATCTGGAAATCGAAGCTGCGGGAGAAGGCCAGCTTGGTCACGCCCATCAGGTCGTAGAGGGTCACCAGGGAGGCGATGGCGCTGGCCTTGATCATCAGGATCAGCTCGTTGCCCAAAGGCCCGATGGCCACCAGCAGCGACTGCGGCAGGATCACCTTGCGAAACGCCGTCCAGCGCGACAGGCCCAGGGCCTGGCAGGCTTCACGCTGCCCCTGGGCCACCGCCAACAGGCTGCCGCGCAGGATCTCCGCCTGGTAGGCGGCGGTGTTCAGGGTGAAGGCCAGCAGGGTGCACAGCCACGCCTCGCGAAAGAACCACCACAGCCCCACGTCCTGCCAGAAGCCTTTGAACGAGCCCAGGCCGTAATACAGCATGAACAGCTGGGCCAGCAGCGGCGAGCCGCGGAAGAAGTACACATAGGCCCCGGTAAAGCGCCGCAGCAGCGGGTTGCCGGACAGCCGCCCAAGGGCGATCAGCAGGCCCAGCAGGGCGCCGAGGCTGAAGGAGATCGCCACCAGCTTGGCGGTCACCAGCAAGCCCTCGATAAAGCGCGGGCCGTAGCGCTCCAGCAATTCCTGGTTGAGCACCAGGTTCAGCCATTGATCCAGGTTCATGGTTGCAGGCTCCGCTGATGGCGGTTGAAGCGCCGTTCGAGAAAGCCGAACAACTGCCCGGACAACGCCGAGAACAGCAGGTAGCCCAGGCAGGCCACGCTGTAGAACAGCATGGGTTCCTTGGTCACGCTGACCGCCAGGTTGGTCTGGCGCATCAGGTCCACCAGGGAAATGGTCGAGACCAGCGAGGTGTCCTTGAGCAGCGACAGCCAGTTGTTGGACAGGCCCGGCAGGGCGATGCGGGTCAGTTGCGGCAGCAGCACCTGGTTGAAGGTGGTGCGCCGCGACAGGCCCAGGGCGCTGGCGGCTTCGTACTGGCCCTTGGGCAGGGTCTTGAACGCCGCCAGCCAGATCTCGCTGGAGAAGGCGGCGAACACCAGGCTGAAGGCGATCATCGCGGCGACGAAGGTGTTGATCGCCACCTCGCCGGGGTAGCCCAGGGCGGCGAGGATCTTCTGCGCGGCGATCTGGCAGCCGTAGTAGATGATCAGCAGGGTCAACAGCTCCGGCAGGCCGCGAAACACCGTGGAGAAGCTGGTGGCCCAGGCCCGCGCCCAGCGGTTTTTCGAGCGGGCGGCCAAGGCCACGGCGAGCCCCAGGGGCAGGCCGATGGGCACGCAGGCCAGTGCCAGGGCGATGGTCACCAGGGCTCCGGCCAACAAGGCCGAGCCCCAGCCGCCGCTGGCCAGGGAAAGAAGAGACAGCTGTTGGAACATGCTCGGACCCTCTTGCGCAACGCGTCGTGCAGCCGGGCGCCGCGCCAGGGCGGCGCGGCACCGTGGCGACGGATCAGTAGATGTCGAAGGCGAAGTAGCGGCTGGAGATCTTCTTGTAGGTGCCGTCGGCGACGATCTCGTCCAGGGCCTGGTTCAGGCGCTCGCGCAGGGCGTTGTCTTCCTTGCGCACGGCGATCGAGGCGTCGGCGGTGGTGCCGTTGACGTCACCGATGATCTTGCAGCAATCCTTGCCGGCGGTGTCGGCCCAGGCCAGCAGCGGGAATTTGTCGGCGATCACCCCGTCGATGCGCCCGGCGGCCAGGTCGCTGTTGGCTTCGTCCAGGGTCGGGTAGAACTTCACGTCGGCGCCAGCCGGGCCGTAGTGGTCCTCGGCGTAGATGGCCTGGGTCGAGGACGATTGCGCGCCCACGGTGCGGCCCTTGAAGTCGGTCTGGGCGTCGGTGATGTCCGAGTCCCTGGCCACCGCCACCGACAGCGGGGTGCGGTAGTAGTGATTGGTGAAGGCGATCTTTTTCTTGCGCTCGTCGGTGGCGATCATCGAGGCCACCACGGCGTCGTATTTCTTGGCCATCAGTGCCGGGATAATGCCTTCCCAGTCCTGGGCGACGATCTGGCACTGCACCTTGAGCCGCTCGCACAGGGCGTTGGCGATGTCCACGTCGAAGCCGTGCAGCTGGTTGCTGGAGTCCACGTAGTTGAAGGGCGGGTAGGCGCCTTCGGTGGCGATCTTCAAGACCTCGGCCTGGGCCGCGGTAGCGGCGACGGCCATGACGCAGGCACTGGCGAAGCGAACGACGTTTTTCATGGAGCACCTCGATGACTTATTGTTTTGCTCGGGTGGAGGATGTGTAGCCAACGAACTCGTTGTGCAGGGTGGCAGTGGCTTCCAGGCGCTTTTCCACCTCGGGCCCCAGGTGCTTGCACACTTGGTTGACCAGCAGGTGCACCAGCGACAGCATCGCCGCGGTGGACTCCCAGAACAGGTTGAACTCGGTGGGCACGCGGAACACTTCGTCGGCGTTCTGCTCGGCCCAGTCGCAGAAGGTGTCGGTCACCAGGGTCACGGGTATCCCGGCCGCGCGGGCCTTGTGGCACAGGGCCAGGGCGTGGCGCGAGTAGCGCCGGGCCTCGAACACCACCAGCGCGCAGTCGGCGGGCGGGGCCAACAGCACCTCGGCGAAGTGCCCGGCGGAACCGTCCACCAGTTGCACGCCGTCGCGCAGGTATTGCAGCAGGTGGACCATGGAGGCGGCGATGCCGCGCTCGGTCTGGAAGCCAGCGACGAACACCCGCGGGCGGCTGGCCAGGCGTTGCACGACCTGGTCCCAGGCCGGGGTCAGGCTGTATTCGTAGACCTTCATCAGCGCGCCGACTTCCAGCTCGAAGCTGCGCGGCAGGCCCTGGCCGGTGGGGTTGGGTTGCTGGCGAAATTCCTGCAAGCGATCGCCCACCAGCCACGGCCCTTCGCCGAGGTCGTTCTTCAGGTCGTTCTTCAAGTCCTTGAAATGGCTGTAGCCGATGGCGCGGCAGAAGCGCCCGACGCTGGACTCGCTGAGCCCCAGCTTGCCGGCCACCTCGGCGGCGGTCTGGAACGGCAGTTCATGAAGGTTGGCCAGCATGTAGCTGGCGATCGCCCGGCCTGAGGCGGTAGTACCGGACAGGGCACTTTCGAGGCGTTGCTTGATCGGTTGGCTCATGGTTGTTTTCGTTTTAGCGGGCCGTTGGCAATGAAAAATGGATGTTTTCTGTCATTAAGTCAATGTTTGACAGTTAACTGGCATGACGCGATAGTCAGGTGCCTTCCCATAACAATTCCAATGGAGCCACCCATGTCCGAAGCCCCCCTGGCGCAGGCCGCTAGCGAGTACCTCGACCTGCCGGCCTTGACCCATCTTCTGCAACGCATCTTCCTGCGCCACGGCACCCGTGCCGAGGTGGCCCGGGTCCTGGCGGACAACTGCGCCCGGGCCCAGCGCGACGGCTCCCACAGCCACGGGGTGTTCCGCATTCCCGGCTACCTGTCGTCCCTGGCCAGCGGCTGGGTCGATGGCCAGGCCGTGCCGCAAGTCGAGGACGTGGCCCCTGGCGTGGTGGCGGTGGACGCCGCCGGCGGCTTTGCCCAGCCGGCCCTGGCGGCGGCCCGCGAGACCCTGGTGAGCAAGGCCCGCAGCGCCGGGATCGCGGTGCTGGCGATCCGCAATTCCCATCACTTCGCCGCGCTCTGGCCGGATGTCGAGCCCTTCGCCGAAGAGGGCCTGGTGGCCCTGAGTCTGGTCAACAGCATGACCTGCGTGGTGCCCCACGGCGCCCAGCGGCCGTTGTTCGGCACCAACCCGATTGCCTTCGCCGCGCCCCGCGAAGGCGCCGAGCCCATCGTCTTCGACCTGGCCACCAGCGCCATTGCCCATGGCGACGTGCAGATCGCCAAGCGCCAGGGCCAGCAGCTGCCCGAGGGCATGGGGGTGGATCGTGACGGCCAGCCCACCTGCGATCCGGCGGCGATCCTCGATGGCGGCGCCTTGCTGCCCTTCGGCGGGCACAAGGGCTCGGCGCTGTCGATGATGGTGGAGTTGCTGGCGGCGGCGCTGACGGGAGGCAATTTTTCCTTCGAGTTCGACTGGTCCCGGCACCCCGGGGCACAGACGCCCTGGACCGGCCAGTTGCTGATCGTCATCGACCCCAGCCACTGCGGCGGTGGTCGCTTCGCCCAGCGCAGCCAGGAGCTGGTGCGGCAGATGCAGGCCGTGGGCCTGGAGCGCCTGCCCGGCGACCGACGCCACCGCACCCGGGCCAAAGCCCTGCAAGAGGGTATTCCCCTGGCCGCCGCCGAACTGGCGCGCCTGCGGGAACTGGCCGGGGACGGCTGAAGGCTTCATCCCTTGGCACCGGGGTCGATCAACCCTTGGTGCTACTCCCGGTAGGGGGCTGGTAGCGGGGCCGGTCGTGGATCGGATTGGCCGGTTCCTGCCAGCCCCTCCAAAGCACCGGTCCCTTGCCCCCAAGGCAGCCTATGGGTGCTTGCGGCGCCTTTCGATAATCGCCTCCGACATCTCGTCCCCCGAATGCGGAGCGCGCCATGCACAACAATAAGAATCGCCAGCATCCTCTGTTTCCGGCCCTGATCGCCGGCCTGTCGACCCTGGGCCTGGGCACGGCCGCCCAGGCCCAGATCATGCTCTACGACAAGGACCAGACCACCTTTTCCACCGACGGCTACGTCAACGCCTTCTACGTCAACAGCAAGGTCGACCGTGCCGGCGAGCAGTACGACCGGCGCCAGGCGCGGGTGAAGATGGGCTTTTTGCCCAACTACCTGGGCTTCAACATGGGCCGGCAGGTGGACGACCTCAAGCTCGGCGCCCGGGCCTCGTTCTGGGTGACCATCAACGACAGCCAGGACAACGGCACCGACACCGCCATCGACGTGCGCCAGTTCTACGGCACCGTGGCCAACCCCGAATGGGGCGAAGTGCTGATCGGCAAGGACTTCGGCCTGTTCGCCCGCTCCAATATCCTGCTCGACGAAATGCTCGCCGGTTATGGCCAGGTCAGCGACAGCCTGGGGCTGGTGGACGGCGGCGGGGTGTCGTTCGGCAACATCGGCAGCGGTTATCCCTATCCCTTTCCCACCTCGCAGATCACCTACCGCAGCCCGCTGATGGACGGCCTGCGGGTGGCGGTGGGCATTCTCGACCCGGTGGACACCAACGACAGCAGCACCCTGGGCAAGTCCTACCAGAAGAACCCGCGCACCGAGAGTGAGATCACCTACCAGTTCGACCTGGGCGGGGCCAAGTTCTACAGCTGGCTCAACGGCAGCTACCAGACCTCCGACAACACCGATCCCGAGGTGCAGTCGGTCACCTCCAAGGGCCTGGGCTACGGCCTGCAAGCCAAGATGGGCGGGCTGTCCCTGACTGGCTCGGGGTTCCAGGCCAAGGGCATCAACCCCTTCTTCACCAACAATGCCGGCAAGGCCACGCTGCGCAATATCGACAGCCGCGGCTACCTGCTGCAGGGCTCGTACAAGCTGGGCAAGAACCGCCTGGCGCTGTCCTACGGCAAGACCCGTGACGACGGCAACGGCGTGGTGGGCAGCGGTGCCGACTACCAGACCCGCGGTGTCGCGCTGTTCCATGACATCAACGACAACCTCAAGCTGGTGGCCGAGTACAACCAGTTCCAGATCGATGGCCATCGCGGCAACGCCCAGAACGAAGACACCAACACCTTCGCCGTCGGCGCGGTGCTGACCTGGTAACGGCAGCGGCAAGCCGCAAGTTGCCCGCTGCAAGTGGTTTGCATCCGTTATTGCGGACGGTTGTAAAAAAAACTGTGGCGGGCGAGCTTGCTCGCGCTGGAAGGCGCAGCCTTCCCAAGGCCTGAGTCCGCGGTCTGCCTGGCTGATCGCGGATTCAGGTTTCGCGGCCGCTGCGCGCCTGAGCAGGAGCAAGCTCCCTCGCCACGCCGGCGCCTACGCCCATGGAACTGTCCACCCGCTACCCAAGTAGCATTCGTGCCCCGGGGCCGACTTCGTACACTCATCCCTCAGATAACCCGCGCCGGAGACAACCATGCAGCAAGCCCAGAGCGAGGGCGTGGTCAGCGCCATGTCCCAGGCCGGCGATCCGCAGCAGGTAGCCCAGGACCTGGCCCGCCAGTTGCTGCATCCGCACCTGGGCTTCGTGTTGTTCTTCTGCTCCGCCGAGTACCCCCTGCAAGCCCTCGGCCAGGCCCTGCAACAGGGCTTTGGCGGCATTCCCCTGGTGGGCTGCACCAGCGCCGGGGAAATCACCCCCCGGGGTTACGGGCGCAATTGCGTGACCGCCATCGGTTTTGACCACCGGCACTTTTCCATCGCCGCCGAGCTGATCGACCAGATGGAGCATTTCAGCCTGATCGATGCCCAGCAGATGGTCGAACGCCTGGTGGGCGGCTGTCGCAGCAACACCCTGGCACCGATCAAGAGCAACACCTTCGCCCTGACCCTGCTGGACGGCCTGTCGAGCCGCGAGGAAATGGTCCTGGCCGCCCTCGGCGCGGCCCTGGGCGATATCCCGCATTTCGGCGGCTCGGCCGGCGACGACAACTACCTGACCCACACCCATGTGTATTTCGGCGGTGAATTCCACAGCGGCGCGGCGGTGGTGGTGCTGGTCAACACCTGGCTGGATTTCGAGGTGTTCACCACGCACCACATCCAGCCCCGGGCGGAAAAGCTGGTGGTCACCGGCGCCGACAGTACCTTGCGCCGGGTCTATGAACTGAACGCGGAACCGGCCGCCGAGGAATACGCGCGGCTGATCGGCGTGCCGCTGGCGCAGCTCGATCACCGGGTGTTCGCCGCCCATCCGCTGGCGGTGCGGATCAACCAGCACTACTACGTGCGCGCGGTGCAGCAGGTGCACCCGGACCTGAGCCTGAGTTTCTACTGCGCGGTGGAGAACGGCATCGTCCTCACCGCCATGACCCCGGGGCCGTTGCTGCCCAACTTGCAAGCCTTGTTCGACGGCCTGCAACAGCGCCTGGGCAGTTTGCTGCTGACCATTGGCTGCGACTGCTTCCTGCGCCGCCTGGAACTGGAAGACCAGGGCGGCCTGGAGCGTATCGGCGCCTTCCTGCGCGAGCAGCGGGTGATGGGGTTCAACACCTACGGAGAACAGTTCAATGGCATGCACATCAACCAGACCTTCACCGGGGTCGCCATTGCTCGCAGCCGGGCTGCGGCCCGTCGCTGAACTGCACGCCCGGATCGACTGCCTGCAACGGCAGAACCACAAGCTGCGGCGGATCAACGACGCGTTGATCGAGCGGGTCGAGTCCGGCATCACCCGGGGCAACGATCCCTATGCGGCGTTCCAGCATTCGGTGGTGCTGGCCGAACAGGTGCGCGAACGCACCGACGCGCTGAACCAGGCCATGGCCGAGCTCAAGGCCGGCAACCATTTGCTCAGTGAGGCGCGGTTGCGGGCCGAGACCGCCCATCAGCACCTGATCGACGCCATCGAGAGCATTTCCGACGCCTTCGTGCTGTTCGACCAGGAGCAGCGCATCGTCCTGTTCAACAGTCGCTTTCGCGCTTTCTGGGCCAACAGCCGGGTGCGGATCATGGCCGGCATGCGCCTGGCCGAGGTCCGGCGCTTGCTGACCAGCACCGGGCTGTTCAGCGAAGAACCGCGCAGCGGTGGCGACGAGCAACTGCTGTATCGCCTGCACAACGGCCGCTGGCTGCAGGTCAGCGAACGGCCGACCCGCGAGGGTGGGCGGGTGATCCTGTTCACCGACATCACCGAGGTCAAGCACAGCGAGACCCTGCGCCGCGAGCAGGCGGTGGCGCAGAAATCCCACCTGCTGCAACGGGCGGTGGACAACCTGTCCCAGGGCGTGGCCATGGTCAACGCCGAGGGCGTGCTGGAGTTGTGGAACCGACGCTTCCTGGAACTCAGCGGGTTGGCCCCGGTGGCCGCGCACCGGCTGTTCGCCGAGGTCATCGGCGACAGCGAACTGAGCCTGCTGACCCCAGCCAGTCGCGATGCCGGCGGCCGGGTGATCCATGAATGCGAGCAGCGCCTGAGCGATGGCCGGGTCCTGGAGATCCGCACCCATCCGCTGCCCACCGGCGGTTTCGTCAACACCTTCACCGACATCACCGAGCGCTACCAGCATGCCGAGGCCTTGAGCGAGAGCGAGCGCTGGATTCGCCTGATCGCCGACCACGTGCCGGCGCTGATCGCCTACCTCAATGCCGACCTGGTGTACGAGTTCACCAACAAGGTCTACGAGCAGTGGTACTGCTGGCCCCGGGGCGTGATGCTCGGCCAGAGCCTGCGCGAGGTGCACAGCGAGCAGCATTACCTACGCCTGGAGCCCTATATCGCCCGGGCGCTGGCGGGAGAGAGCGTGACGTTCGAGTTCGCCGAGACCAACATCAACCACCAGGAGCGCTACATGCTGCGCTCCTACGTGCCCAACCGCCTGGCCAGTGGCGAGGTGGTGGGGATCTTCGTGCTGATCCGCGACATCACCGAGCGCCGGCGCACCGCCGAGGCCTTGCACCAGGCCTACCAGAACCTGGAGCTGCGGGTGCGCGAGCGCACCGCCGAGCTGACCACCCTCAACCAGCAACTGCTGCGCGAGATCGAGGAGCGCAGCCGGGTCGAATCGCGCCTGCGCGAGGCCAAGGGCGAGGCCGAGCGGGCCAACCTGTCGAAGACCAAGTTCCTCGCCGCGGTCAGCCACGACCTGTTGCAACCCTTGAACGCCGCGCGCCTGTTCACCAGCGCCTTGCTCGAACGCCGCGATCCCGAGGCGAGCCAGGCGTTGGTGCGCAATGTCAGCAATTCCCTGGAGGACGTGGAAAACCTGCTGGGCACCCTGGTGGACATCTCCAAGCTGGACGCCGGGGTGATCAAGGCCGACGTCGCGCCTTTCGCCCTGGGCGAGCTGCTGGACAACCTGGCCGCCGAATATGCCCAGGTGGCCCGCAGCGAGGGCCTGGAGCTGCACTTCGTGGCCTGCTCGGCGCTGGTGCGCAGCGACATCCAGCTGCTGGCGCGGGTCCTGCGCAACCTGTTGAGCAATGCCATCCGCTATACCCGCCAGGGCCGGGTGGTGCTGGGCTGCCGGCGCCAGGGCCGCTGGTTGTCGATCCAGGTCTGGGACAGTGGCCTGGGCATCGCCGCCGAGCGGCTGGAGGAGATCTTCCAGGAGTTCAAGCGCGGCGATGAACAACGCCGCGACCAGGACCGCGGCCTGGGCCTGGGGCTGGCCATCGTCGAGAAGATCGCCGGGATCCTCGGGCACCGCATTGGCGTGCGTTCTTGGCCGGGGCGCGGCTCGGTGTTCAGCGTGCAGGTGCCGATCAGCGCCAGCGCGTCGCTACCGGTACCCTGCCCGGAATGGCGGGCGGCGCCGCTGGAGCGTTTGCAGGGGGCGCGGATCTGGGTCCTGGATAACGACGCGGCGATCTGCGCCGGCATGCGCACCTTGCTCGAAGGCTGGGGCTGCCAGGTGGTCACGGCGTTGTCCGAGGAAGACCTGGCGCGCCAGGTGGACGACTACCGGGCCGAGGCCGACCTGCTGATCGCCGACTACCACCTGGACCAGCAGCGCAATGGCATCGATGCCGTGGCGCGGATCAACGCCCGCCGTGCCCTGGCGATCCCGGCGATGATGGTCACCGCCAACTACAGCAACGACCTCAAGCAGCAACTGCGCGAACTGGGTCACACCCTGATGCACAAGCCGGTACGGCCGATGAAACTCAAGACCGCCATCAGCCACCTCATAAAGCAGCGGCAAGCTTCAAGCTGTAAGCCCCGAGCTTGAGGCTTGCCGCTTGCCGCTAGCGGCGCAGGTAGGCGCCGAAGTCGATGTCGCCGGCGCTGAGGATCGCCTGCACCCGGTTGTGCACGTTGAGCTTGCGCAGGATCGCCGAGACGTGGGCCTTCACCGTGGTCTCGGCGATGTCCAGGGTGTAGGCGATCTGCTTGTTGGATTCGCCCTTGGTCATGCGCTCCAGCACCAGCAGCTGCTTGCGGGTCAGGGCCTGCAACAGCTCCGGCGGGAAGCTCGGGGCCTCGCTGCTGCGTCGTCCCGGCGAGTTCTTCTGGGTGCGGATGATGTCCGGCGGCAGGTACACGTTGCCATTGAGGATCTGCTCGATGGCTTCGGTCATCTGCGAGCGCGGCGAGGACTTGGTGATGAAACCCACGGCGCCATAGGTGATGGCCTGCAGCACGACCTGCTTGTCCTGCTCGGCGGAGACGATCACCACCGGAATGGTCGGCGCTTCGTTGCGCAGGGTGATCAGGCCATTGAGGCCGTGCATGCCGGGCATGTTCAGGTCCAGCAGGATCAGGTCCAGGTCGTCGTGGTCCTGGGTCAGGGCCAGGGCGCTGTCCAGGTCGGCGGTCTCCATCACCTCGCTGCCGGGGAAACCGTCGCTGATGACGTTGTGGATGGCTTCGCGAAACAGTGGGTGATCATCGGCTATCAGGATTCTGTACACGGCCTTTCACCTCGTTATTGTGGTTATGGGAGCACTTGAGCAAGGTATCGTCAGGGCAGGGGCTCGGGCTGGGCCGCCACCACGGGCAGCCCGGCGGCTTCCCAGGCATCCAGCCCGTCGCGGTACCAGTAGATATTTTTATAGCCCAGGGCTGCGGCGCGTTTTACCGCGTTCCAGCTCAGCCAGCAATCGGCGCGGCAATAGAACACCAGCGCTCGCTGGCGGTCGCCCTGGCTCAGGCGCTGCAAATGCTGGCTGAAGTAGTCCTGCCACTGGGGCGTCAGCTCGCCGTCGCCGGTATTGGCCAGCCAGTGGCTGCCGGGCAGGTTGGCGTGGGGTTCGCTGTCGATGAAGCGGCCTTGCAGCCATTGCCGGCGATAGACATCGATCAGCAGCGGTGCCGGGTGCTCTTGCAGCAGGCCTTGCAAGGCCTGGGTGTCGACGATCTGCGCCGCCTCGATGTGCAGCGGGGTCGGGCTGCGATACAGGCCGGTGCGATAACCCTCGGCGGAAAACAACGGGTCGGCGGCCTGGACGCTGCCCAGCGCCAGGCTCAGGCACAGCGTGGCCAGGGTTTGCAAGGCACGTGGCATATGGCTTTTATCCTTGTCGTTATGGGCCCATTACATGCCAGGGCCGGGTACTTGGGAATGCGACCATCGACAGTAAAAGCAGTACCAAAGTCGTAGGTCCTGGCTGGGCGACGTTCTTGCGCTTGTCGGTAGTCGCTGCTGCGGCTGTTCAGGTGACGCCAAGCCTGCTGGCACGCTCCGTCAGGGCCATCCACGGGGTTTCATGCGCGGCCAGGTGCCGGTTCTCGGAACCCTGGAAAGTCCTTCGGCCCTTTGCGCCGCCTCGCCCAGGGCTCGACAGCGGCTGCGGAGTTTTTCATCAGCAGAACCTAGGCGGTGTTCTTGCGCAGGGCGGCGTGCTGCGGGTTGAAGGTGGCGACCGCGAGCAGCGCGAATACCAGGGTCAGGCCCAGGCACACCGCCAGGGCCAGGGGGTCGAACCGCAGGTACAGGGCAAAACGCACCAGTTCCACCGCATGGGTGAAGGGATTGATGGCGCACAGCCAATACAGCCACTGGCTGGCCTCGAGCATCTTCCACAGCGGGTACAGCGCCGAAGACAGGAAGAACAGCGGGAAGATCACGAAATTCATCACCCCGGCGAAGTTCTCCAACTGGCGGATGGCGTTGGACAGCAGCAACCCGAGGGCGCTGAGCATCAGCGCCACCAGCAACAGTGCCGGTAGCGCCGCCAGCAGGCCCAGGGCCGGCGGCTGCACCCCGTAGAGCCAGGCGATGGCGAGGAAGGCATAGACCTGCAACAGCGACACCAGGGCCGTGGCCAGCAGCTTGCTGGCCAAGAGGAACGGCCGCGGCAGGGGGCTGGTGAGCAGGAGGCGCATGCTGCCCATCTCGCGGTCGTAGACCATCGACAGCGAACCCTGCATGCCGTTGAACAGCAGGATCATGCAGGCCAGCCCGGGGATGATGTAGACCTCGTAGGGAATGTAGGTGTCGTAGGGCTCGATGATGGCGATGCCCAGGGCCGCGCGAAAGCCGGCGGCGAACACCAGCAGCCACAGCAACGGGCGCACCAGGGCGCTGAGAAAGCGCGTGCGCTGCAGGACGAAGCGCAGCCATTCGCGCAGCACGATGCCGCGCAGGCACTGCCAGTAGGCGCTCATGCCAGGTGTGTTCATGCCGGGTGTCCTCCGGTCGCCATCGAGGGGGGCGGTGTCGCTGGGGTCAAGCGGGCAAAGGCCGTGCCCAGGTCGCCGCCATGGGCCTGGCTCACCGCGCCGGCTTCGCCGCTGGCCACCAGGCGCCCCTGGTGCAGGACCAGCAACTGGTCGTCGGCCTGTACTTCATCCAGCAGGTGGGTGGTCCACAGCACGCTCAGCTGTTGCTCCTCACACAGCTGGCGGATATGCCGGCCCAGGGCCAGGCGGCTGGCCGGGTCGAGGCCGCTGCTGGCTTCGTCGAGCAACAGCAGGCGCGGCTGGTGCAGCAGTGCGCGGGCGATCTCCACCCGGCGCCGGTGCCCGCCGTTGAGCTGGCGCACCGGCTCGCGGCGGCGTTCGTCCAGGCCCTGGCGTTGCAGCTCGGCCTCCACCCGCGCCTGGGCCTGGCGCCTGGACAGGCCATGCAGGGCGGCGTGGTAGCGCAGGTTCTGCTCGACGCTCAGGTCCAGGTCCAGGGTGCTTTGCTGGAACACCACCCCCAGCTGGCGCAGGGCCGCTCGTGCGGCGTTGCGCAGCGAGCAGCCGCCGACGCGGATGTCGCCCTGTTGCAGGTCGTAGAGCCGGGTGAGCAGGGCGATCAGTGTCGACTTGCCGGCGCCGTTGGGCCCCAGCAGCGCGGCGAAGCGCCCGGGAGCCAGGCTCAGGCTGACCTGGTCCAGGGCCCGGCGCGGGCCGTAGGCGAAGCTCAGCTGGCACACCTCCAGGGCCTTCATGGGGTCACCACCACGCCCCAGGGGTAACGCCCGACCTTCACCGACTTGAGCACCTTGCGCTGCTCCACGTCGATCACCGAGACGTCGCCGCTGACCCCATTGGTGGCCAGCAATTGGCGCTGGTCCGGGGTGAATGCCAATTGCCAGACCCGCCGTCCCACCAGCAGGTAGTCGAGGACCTCGAAGGTCTTGGCGTCGATCACCGCCACATGGTTGGCCGGGCCCAGGGCGACGAAGGCGTACCGGCCGTCGGCGCTGAGCTTGATCCCCACCGGCTGGACCTTGTCCGAGTGCACGCCCTTGATCTTGAACCCCAGGGTCTTGAGCACCTGGCGCGTGGCCACGTCGAGGATGGTCACCGTGCCGCCGATTTCCGCCGAGGCCCACAGGCGCGAACCGTCCGGGGAAAATTCGACGAAACGCGGGCGCTGGTCCACCAGGGTGTTGTCGGCCAGGGTCTGGGTGCTGGTGTCGATCCAGTGCAGCATGTTGGTGGTTTCGCTGGTATTGACCGCCCACTTGCCGTCGGGGCTGACCGCCATGCCTTCGGGTTCGACACCGACGTCGATCTGCCCCAGGACCTTGGCGGTCTGGGTGTCGATCACCGTCACCAGCGCATCGTCTTCGTTGGATACGTACAGCCAGCGGTTATTGGGGTGCAGGGCGAACTGCTCGGGGTCCTTGCCCGACGGCAGCTCCTTGACGATCTTGCGGGTGGCCACGTCCATCACCTGGACCCGATCCGAATCGCTGGCGCAGATGTACAGCAGCCGGTTGTCGTGGGACAGCAACAAGCCCCGGGGCCGCTGGCCGACGGGCAGGGTGTCGGTGACCTCCAGGGTCTGCATGTCGATCAGGCTCAGGCTGTTGTCCTTCTCGTTGGAGACCCAGGCCGTGGCGGCCAGGGCGTGCCCGGTGGCGAGCAGCAGGGCCGCGCAGAGCGTGGAGCGGCGAAGAAGAGGGCGGCGCATGGCGGATTCCTTATTGTTGTAGGGGGCGGCTCAGGGATAGCGGCAGGTCACTTCGGGACGGTCGTAGCCCAGGCTGTCCATTTCATTGAACGGATGCAGGAAACCCTCCTGGGGCGAAGTGCTGACCAGGGCCCGGGGCTGCACCAGGGCAATGGGTTGGCGCAGCTCGCCGTTCCATGGGCGGTAGCTGAGCTTGCGGCCCTTGAAGCCATCCAGCGGCAACTGGTCGCCCAGCAGCCGTTGTTGCAGGTCTCGGGGCTCGGCCTGGCGCAACGTGCGCACCGCGCTGGCGATGCTGCGCACGGCCATCCAGGCGGCGAAGTCACGGTCGTTCATCCAGCGCCCGGCCTGGGCTTCGAAGCGCTTTTGCAATTGCGCGGCGCCGAAGGTCTCCACGCTCTTGTGCCAGGCGGTAGGGGTCAGGCCCTGGGTGCCGGCCACCGGGCGCGGGTACCAGGTCTGGTAGGGCAGGTATTCGCCGAAGTCGCCGCGCTCGTCGGCCACCAGCACCACGTCGTACTCGGCGGTTTGGGTGAACAACGGCATGTCGGCCTGGGCACTGCGGCGCTGGTCGTTGTCGAAGCTCCAGGTTTTTTCCGCGACGATCTGCAGGCCGAAGCGCTTCATGGCCCGGCGCAGGGCCTGGGCGTAGGCTCGGTCATCCTCGGTCTGGCCGACCACCAGCAAGGCCCGCTGCCATTTGCGCAGGGCCAGGAACTGCACCAGGGCGTCGGCCAGCATGGCCCGGCTCGGCAGGCTGTGCAGCACGTTGCCCAGGCACTGGTCGCTGCGCAGGCGGTCGTCGGGACTGCCGGCGTTGAACAGCAGGCTGTCGGGCAGGGCGGCGGACAAGGCGCGCAAGCTGGCCGCCGGGGCGTTCACCACGAACAGCCGCAGGCCCTGCTCGTGCTGGGCCCGGGCGGCTTGCAGCAGCGCCTCGGGGCTGTCGACGCTGGCGCTGACCAGCTCGAACCGCTGTTTGAGGAAGCGCCCGGTGCTGTTGTTGTCGACGATCGCCAACTCGGCGCCTTGCAGGCCGGCATCGGCGGGTTCGGGAATGATGTTCGAGAGCAGCGGACCAGCGTCGGGTCGATAGCCCAGGTAGCCGATGCGCACCTGCAGGCTGGGCTCGGCCACTTGCGTGGCCCGCGCGCATTGGACGCCGCCCAGGGCCATGGAAAGGGCCAGCAGGCAGGTCAGGGCAAGGGGGGCGGGCTGGCGCATCGGCGGCTCTCCACGGCAGGTGGCGCCAGCATAGAAAGAGCATCGCAGCGCAGGAATATGCAGAAAGTAGCGCCCGGCCAGTACCAAGGTAGTAGTCCGGCGCGGCGGTGGCGGTCTTAGCATGGCCAGCAGAGCCCCTGGCCACTGTGGAGCCAACGCCCATGCGCCTGATCAAACTGCTGCTATTGCCCCTGCTGCTGATCCTCAGCCTGATCGGCGTCGATCGCCCGCATGGCTCGCGCCCGCTGCCGGTACCGGCGGTGCCGCTGGCGCCGGGGCACTAGGCATGTCGGCGTTGTGGCGGATCAACCTGTGGGTCAGCGGTTTTTTCGCCCTGGTGACCCTGGCTTGTGCCGGGTTGCTGTGGCACCAGGCCTTGGCCGATGTCGAGCGCGAGTTGCAGTCCGCCGAGGCCGTGGTGGCGTATCTGGGCGAGACCGCCGAGCGTGACCCGGCCAGCCTGCAAGCGCGCCTGACCCGCAGCCTGCGCCATGTGCGGGTGCATTGGCTGGAACCGGGCGCCAGTGCCCGCCTGCCCGAACAATCGGACTGGGAAGCCTGGCTCGGCCGCCGCTTGTTCAGCGAGCGCCAGCATGCCAGCCGGCTGCTGGACTTGAGCGACGGACGCCGGGTGCTGATCGCCGTCGATGCCCGGGACGAGATCGACGAAGCCTGGGATTCCCTGCAACAACTCTTGGGCCTGTGCGCCCTGGCCCTGGCCCTGAGCCTGTTGGCCATTCGCTGGGCGGTGCGCCGTGGCATTGGCCTGCTCGATGACCTGCTGCGGGCCTTGGGCCAAGTGTCGGCCGGACAACTGGCGGTGCGCCTGCCGGAAAGCGGCCTGCCCGAAGCGCTGCAACTGGCCGGGCACTTCAACCGCATGACCTCGGCCCTGGAGCAGACCCGGGCCGACAACGCGCAACTGACCCGGGCGTTGCTGGCGGTGCAGGAGCGCGAACGGACCCAGCTGGCGCAGACCCTGCACGACGATCTCGGCCAGTACCTGGCCGGTATCCGCGCCCAGGCCTGCCTGCTGCGCCTGGTGGCTGGCGAGCCGGCCACGGTGGCGCAGACGGCCGAGCGGCTGGAGCACAACTGCCAGCATCTGCAACAAGGTTTTCGCAGCCTGGTGCAGGACCTGTATCCGGTCGTCTTGCAGCACGTGTCGCTGCCTGCCGCGGTGCAGATGCTGGTGAGCCAGTGGCAGGACACCCAGCGCATCGCCTGCCAGCTGAGGTTGAGCGAGGACCTGCCAACGCTGTCCATGGCGAGCAAGACCCACCTGTACCGATTGTTGCAGGAGGCCCTGACCAATATTGCCCGGCATGCCGACGCCAGCCAGGTGCGGGTACGCCTGCAACGCAGTGGTCGCGGCTTGCGCTTGTGGGTGCGGGACAACGGCCGCGGCGCCTGCCAGCCCCAGCGTCCCGGGGTCGGCCTGCATTCGATGGCCGAGCGCGCCCGCAGCCTGGGGGGCGAACTGCGCATCCTCAGTCGTCCCGGCGCCGGTTGGGCGCTGGCCCTGGCCATTCCCCTGGAGGCCCGATGAACATCTTGTTGGTCGACGACCATGCCGTGGTCCGCCAGGGCTACGCCAGCCTGCTGCGGGCGGCGTTGCCGGCGATGCAGGTCCGCGAAGCGGCCAATGGCGAGGAGGCCCTGGCCCGGGTCCTGGAAGAGGTGCCGAACCTGGTGATCATGGACTTCGGCTTGCCCGGCATCAGTGGCCTGGAGACCACTCGGCGCCTGCGCCAGCGCTTGCCACAGCTGCGGGTGCTGTTCTTCAGCATGCACGACGAACTGCCCCTGGTGCGCCAGGCCCTGGAGGCGGGGGCCTCGGGCTACCTGACCAAGAGCTCGGCGCCCCAGGTGCTGATCGAAGCGGTGCAGCGGGTGCTGGCGGGCCACGCCTACATCGAGCAAGCCCTGGCCACCCAGCTGGCCTGCACGCCCCAGGCCGGCGCCAGCGACCCGCGCTTGCAGAGCATGACCCAGCGTGAGCTGGAGATCTTCGTGATGCTGGCCCGCGGCACGCCGGCGCGGGAGATTGCCGAGCAGCTGTGCATCAGCACCAAGACCGTGTCCAACCACCTGACCCTGCTCAAGAGCAAGTTGCAGGTCAGTTCCCATGCGCAGCTGGTGCATCTGGGGATCGACATGGGGGTGGTGCGGGTGGCGGGATAGGCCTGTGGTGGTCTGGCTATATTTGCGGTTTGAACAGGTTCGTGGGCGATGAGTCCAGGCCGGTAACGTGCCGCCACCCCATGGAAGGTGGTTCGTGGCCGTGCATGGAGATATAAATTCATTATTTTGGAGTTTATCTGCTATTTTTATCTATAAACCATGAATTTATAGAGTTATATGGCCTTTATAGGCTTATGGTGAATTCTATAATGACCAAGGTTAAGTGGGATTCCTGGCTATAAGGCTCGATATGATGGATTTAGCGTTTGTCAGGCCTGATGAAGTGGTCAAGCAGCTTTGCGCTCGCCTGCGCCAGGAACGCCTGTCCCAGCAAATGACCCAGGCCGAAGTCGCGGCGCGTGCTGGCGTTGGGGTCGGAACCTTGTCCAACCTGGAGGCTGGGCGCAGCGTGGCGTTCGACAGCGTGGTTCGGGTGGCCATGGTGCTGGGGCGTCTGCCTGAGCTGGAGCAACTGTTCCTACCGCAACTGGACAGTCTCGATGACATCCTGCGTTATGAGCAGGGCGCCCAACGGCGGCGCGTGAAGAGGAAGGCTGGCGATGCTTAAACAGGTCGACATCTACTACGACGGTTGGGCGGAGCACTGGCGCTGGGGGTCTTTGGTGTCCACGACCGCGCTCACCGGCCGTCCGTTGATTGCCTTCGAGTACAGCGAGCAGGCCCTGGACCGGGGTCTGGAACTATCGGCCTTGCGCTTGCCGTTGAAGGGGCCGCGGCTGCGCAGGGACTTTCCCGTGCATCAGATGGGATTGCCGGGGCCGGTCTATGACTCGCTGCCTGATGGTTGGGGCATGCTGCTGATGGACCGTTTGTTCAAGCGTCGTGGCCTCAACCCTGCGCGGATCGGTCCTTTGGAGCGCTTGGCCTATATTGGCGACCATGCCATGGGCGCGATGTCATTCGAACCTGTGGCGCCAGACCTGCTCATGGCGCCTGAAGACATTTCCCTGGAGCGTTTGGCGGCAGAGGTCGAGCACGTGCTGCATGGCGAGGGTGGGGAGTTCTTGCAGCAACTGCTGTTGATGGGCGGTTCCCCCCATGGCGCACGCCCCAAGGCGTTGCTCTATCGCGATCCTGTGGATGGCCGCTTCAGTACAGTGGCCGGGCCGGGCCTGGATGCTTGGCTGATCAAGTTTCCGGGGACGGGTGAGCACCCTGAGGTCTGTGCCATCGAGGCGGTCTACGCGCAGTGCTTGCGCGAATGTGCCATCGATACCTCGGACACCGAGCATTTCGCATTGCCCAATGGCCAGGCGGCTTTCGCCACCCGACGCTTTGATCGGCACAACGGAATGCGTGTGCCCATGCAAAGCCTCGCTGCCTTGACCGGTGCGGATTTCCGGGCGGCCGGCGCGCTGGACTACACCGCTTTCCTGCGGGCCAGCCAATACTGTTGCAACGATGTGCGGGCAAAGGCGCTGGCCTTTGCACGGGTCGTGTTCAACGTGGCGTTCAACAACCGCGATGACCATCCCAAGAACTTCGCCTACCTCATGTCTTCAAGCGGCCACTGGCAGTTGGCGCCGGCTTATGACGTGACCTTCTGCGAAGGGCCGGGAGGCTATCACCAGATGGATGTACTGGGCGAGGCGCTGGACGTCAGCCGCAAGCATCTGCTCAGGCTTGCGGTGGAAGAAGCGGAGCTATCGAACGGTGTTGCCATCGACATCATCGAGCGCATCTGCCAGGTGGCCAGCGGTTTTACCCTCAGGGCCAGAGCTCTGTTTCCAGGGGACATCACCTCGGATACCCTGCGCACCATCCAGGCCCGCATCGATACTAACCTCGCTCGGCTCGGTTAACACCCGCAGCCGCAGAGCAGCGAGGCTGCGTCCGGGTGCGCAGTGCCCGTGAAGCCCGGCGACGCGGTCCATCAGGCTTGTCGCGTCTGGCGGTTTGGCGAGTGGTCGGGTCTGGCAAGGACTGCGTCCTCGTGCGCAGCCTCGCTGCGCTCGACAGCGGCTACAAGGCGGTGTCAGTTGCTCCAGCTGCCTGGGCAGCCTTGGCAGCCCTCCATATTGGCATCCTGGAAATTCCCATAATGCTGCCGCGCACCGCGCAGGTCGGCGCGTTCCAGGTTGCTTTCGCCGAACTTGGCTTCTTGCAGGTTGGCATCGCGCAGGTCGGCGCCTTGCAGGTCGGCCTTGCTCAGCCAGGTCATTTCCAGATCCGCGGCTTGCAGGTTGGCCTGCTGCAGCTTGGCTCCGGAGAGCCGGGCGAATTGCAGGTAGGCGGCGCTGAGGTTGGCGTTGGCGAGCTGTGCGCCCTGGGCGAACAGGCCCCAGCCCTGGATGGCCACCAGGGTGGCGTCGCTCAGGTCCGCCAACCGCAGGTTGCTCTGTTGCAGGCTGGCGCGGGTCAGGTTGGCGCCTTGCAGGCGGGCTTTTTCCAGGTTGGCCAGGTCCAGCCGGGCATGGCGCAGGTCGGCTCCGCGCAGGTCGGCGCCGGCCAGGTTCATCTTGCCCAGGTCCTGGTTGGCCAGCTGGGCGCCGCGCAGGTCGGCCCCGGGGCACTGGCTGGATGCGGCGATCAGGCAGCCGTTGATGATCAGCGGGACGTCGTTGCCGGCGTCGTCGAGGTTCACCGCGAAGGCGGGGGAGAGGGTCAGCAGCAGGGCAAGGGGCAGGTAGTTCATGGGGTGGTCCTCCAGGCGGGAGTGAAGGCGAGGGAGCAAGCGCCCTCGCCACAGGTCGATCAGCGCTGAGCGGTCTTGTTGTCCCAGCTGGGGATCTTGAACACCCAGAACGAGCCGCCCTGGGCCACCGGCTTGGTCAGCTCGGCCATGTCGCCGCCCCACAGCGGCACGGCGCCGCCGTAGCCCACGGTCACGCCGATGTACTGCTCGCCATCCTGCTCCCAGGTGATGGGCGGGGAGACGATGCCGCTGCCGGTCTGGAATTTCCACAGCTGCTTGCCGGTCTTGGCGTCGAAGGCCTTGAAGAAGCCGTCGCCGGTGCCGGTGAACACCAGGTTGCCCTTGGTCGCCAGGACGCCGGCCCACAATGGCAGCGGCTCCTTGTGCTCCCAGACCAGCTTGCCGGTGGTGGGGTCCATGGCGCGTAGGGTGCCGACGTGGTCGTCGTACATGCGCTTGATGCGAAAGCCCATTCCCAGGTAGGCCGAGCCCTTCTTGTAGTTCACCTCTTCAGTCCAGTACTCCTCCTTCCACTGGTTGCCGGGGATGTAGAACAGCCCGGTGTCCTGGCTGTAGGCCATGGGGTTCCAGTTCTTGCCGCCCAGGAACGGCGGCGAGACTTCCACCGGCTTGCCCTTGGTTTCACCCGGCAGCGGCTTGGCCGGACGCTGGCCTTGGTTTTCCACCGGGCGCCCGGTCTTGAGGTCGATGTGGCTGGCCCAGGTGATGTTGTCGACGAAGGGGAAGGCGTTCTGCAGCTTGCCGTTGCTGCGGTCGACCACGTAGAAGAAACCGTTGCGGTCGGCGTGGCCGGTGGCCTTGACCACCTTGCCGTCCTTGCCCTTGTAGTCGAACAGCACCAGCTCGTTGTTGCCGGAGAAGTCCCAGGCATCGTTGGGCGTGTGCTGGTAGAACCACTTGACCTCGCCGGTGCTCGGGTCGACCCCGACCTGGCCCGAGGTGTACAGGCTGTCGTAGTCGTGGGGGTTGCCATCCTTGGCGGTGCGTGCCCAGGTGTTCCAGGGGCCGGGGTTGCCGGCGCCGACGATGATGGTGTTGGTCTCGGCATCGAAGCTGGCGCTCTGCCAAGGGGCGCCGCCGCCGTGGCTCCAGGCCTCGACCTTGCCGGTCTCGGTGGTCTTGTCGTCCGGCCAGGAGGGCGCCTTGACGTCGCCGGTGGGGGTGCTGTCCTTGCCGTTCAGGCGGCCCATGTGGCCTTCGACGAAGGGCCGCATCCACACCTCTTCTCCGGTGTCCGGGTCGCGGGCGAACAGCTGGCCGACCACGCCGAACTCATCGCCGGAGCTGCCGTGGACCAGCAGTACCTTGCCGCTCTTCTGGTCCTTCACGATGGTGGGCGCGCCGGTCATGGTGTAGCCGGCGCTGTGGTCGCCGAATTTCTTGTTCCACACCACCTTGCCGCTGTTCTTGTCCAGGGCGATGACCCGGGCGTCGAGGGTGCCGAAATAGATCTTGTCGCCGTAGATCGCGGCGCCGCGGTTGACCACGTCGCAGCACGGGCGAATGTTGTCCGGCAGGCGGTGGTTGTAGGTCCACAGGCGCTTGCCGGTCTTGGCGTCCAGGGCGAACACCCGGGAGTAGGAGCCGGTGACGTAGACCACGCCGTCGCTGACGATGGCCTGGGATTCCTGGCCGCGCTGCTTTTCGTCGCCGAAGGAGTACGACCAGGCCGGGGTCAGCTTGAACACGTTCTGGTCGTTGATCAGGGCCAGGGGGCTCCAGCGCTGGGCATTGGTGCCCATGCCGTACTGCAACACGTCCTTGGTGGTCAGGTGGTCGTTGGCGATGTCTTCCCAGGTCACGCCCTTGCTGGCAGGTGCCGCCGGGGCGGTGGCCGCTGTGGCCGCCGCGCCCAGGGACAGGCTGCCGGCCAGCAGCAGGGCCTGGACGGCAAGGCTCAGGGGGGAGAGGGCGGGTAGCGATCTTATTGTCATGGTTGCGGTTCCCAGTGGAGGTTTTGGCCTGACTAGGGTCTGCCGCGCGAGGCGCTTTTAGATACGGAAAAAGTCCCGCCCTTGCCGGGAATAATTCCCGGGCGACACCTGATTTAGGCCCGCGCCACAAGCCCTACTACCAAGGGAGGAGGACGCGGCCACCAAAGCAGCATACGGTCGCGTCCGGGCTGTTCCTAAGATGACGCCATGGCCTCTGTAGCGAGGTCTTGCGTGCAATCTTGAGGGCCTGACAATGACAACAAAACACAACGCCTTGCTCGTGGCAGGGCTGCTGGCCGGTGCCTTGGCCACCGGCGCCGCATGGGCCCATGGCAACGTGGTGCCCCAGGCGGTGGAAACCAAGGGCCTGACCCCGATCAAGGACGCCGGGGTGACGCTGGATGGCGACGGCTGGGCGACGGTCAATCCGTACCGCACCTCGCCCGAACACGACAAGGCGGTGGAGATCGGCGCCTCGGCCTACAACCAGAACTGCGCCGCCTGCCATGGCCTGGAAGCCAAGTCCGGAGGCATTGCGCCGGATCTGCGCATGCTGGATGCCGGCGAAGCCGGGGATGAATGGTTCGTCGAGCGGGTGCGCAACGGCGCGGTGCGCGATGGCCGGGTATACATGCCGAAGATGGCCGACTACCTGAGCCAGGAAGCCTTGTGGGCGGTGCGCACCTACCTGGACAGCGTGCGCATCGAGGAGTGATCGCCATGGGCCGCTTCGCCCTGTTCCTGGCTGGCCTGCTGCTGTGTTGCGCCACGGCCCAGGCCGGGGTTCGCAACTACGACACCATGATCGCCTCCGGTGAGCTGAAGGTGGCGGTGTACCAGGATTTTGCCCCCTACAGCTTCCAGGACCAGGGCCAGCCCCGGGGCGTCGACGTCGAGCTGGCGCAAGCCCTGGCCCAGGCCTTGGGGGTGCGCTTGCAACTGATCTGGGCGCCGCCCGGGGAGAAGCTCGACGACGACTTGCGCGACTACATCTGGCGCGGCAGCCCGCTGCGCCACCAGCAGTTGGCCGACCTGATGATGCGCGTGCCCTACGACCACGACTACGCGCAAAAGCGCAACGAACTGGGCGAGCTGGCCAACGATCACGTAGTGATGTTCGGCCCCTATCAGGAGGAGCGCTGGCAGGTGGCGTTCGACCGCCGCCGGCTGGATTCGGTGGCCAGTGTCGCGGTGTTCCGGCAGCACCCCATTGGCGTCGAGGTGGACAGCGTGCCGTCGTTCTACCTGACCTCGGTGTTCAACGGCCTGCTCAGTGCCAAGACCCATCACTACCCCAGCGTGCAGCAGGCCTTCGGTGCCTTGCGGGCCGGGCAGGTGGATGCGGTGATGGCCATGCGCGGCGAGATCGACTGGCAGTTGCACCAGGCGGGCGATCCGCAACTGGCCCTGGCGGACAACGCCTACCCGGACCTGGGCAAGCCGCTGTGGGAGATCGGCATGGCGGTGCATGAAAGCAACCGCCAGTTGGCCTACGCCATTGAGGAGGCCCTGGAAGAGCTGATCCGCGACGGTCGGCTCAAGGCGCTGTACGCCCGTTATGGCCTGCGTTACGAGGTCCCACAGATGTATCAATAGGAGCAATGTCGATGAACTGGCGAGCGACCTGGCTGCTGGCATGCTGGCTGCCCTTGGCGACCCCGGCGCTGGCCGCCGAGCCCGGTGTGTCCCGGCAACCGGGCGCGGACCCGGTGCCCTCGGTGATGTGGGCCTTCTACCACAAGCAATTGCTGGGCGATGCCGCGTTCGTCTTCGATGAGCGGGTCAAGCTGCTGGCGCCGCCCTTTGCCGAGGATGCGCGCCAGGTGCCGCTGGAGATCGATGCCCGGGCCTTCACCGGCGAGGTGGTGCGCATCCTGGCCTGGGCCGAGCTCAACCCCTTGCCGCGCATCGTCGATTTCGTGCCGGGGGAGCGGGTGCTGCCGTGGCTGTCGATCCGCATTCGCATCGAGCAGGCCACACCCCTGCGCGCCGCGGTGCAGACCCGCGATGGCCTGTGGCACGTGGGTTCGACCCTGATCGATGCCGCGGGCGGTGGTTGCACCGCGCCCAGCGTGGTGCGCACCCAGCCCGGCTGGGAAGAGCACATCGGCGAGGTGCTGGGCGGGCGCTATCCCCGGGGCGATGCCAGCCGCCTGCGCCTGCAAGTGTCCCATCCGATGGATAACGGCCTGGTCAGCGGCATCCCCGAGTTCTTCCTCAACCACGCCGAATTGCGCGACCAGAACGATCAGCGCCTGGCCCGCCTCGAGCTGTTCCCGGCGGTCAGCGAGAACCCCAACCTGGGTTTCGATATCCAGGGCCCGGGGCCGACCCGCCTGCTGATGCGGGACAACAGCGGCAACCAGTTCGAGGCCGCGTTGCCCTGAATCACCTGTGCTCACCGGAGGCCCCACCATGCGTTGGATCCTGTTGTTGCTGCTGTGCCTGAGCCTGCCGGCCCGGGCCGACCTGGACTATCGACTCACCCCCCGGCAGATCGCCGCGGACACCTGGCTGCTCGAAGGCAGCACCGACAATTTCGCCAAGGCCAACGGCGGCAACATCGTCAACAGCGGGTTCATCGTCACCGACAGCGGGGTGCTGGTGATCGACAGCGGGCCGTCGAAACGCTACGGCGAGGCCCTGCGCCGGGCCATTGCCGCCGTTACCGACAAGCCGGTGATCGAGCTGTGGTTGACCCATCACCACCCGGACCATGTGCTGGGCAACCAGGCTTTCGCCGATGTGCCCATCGGTGCCCTGGCCGGCACCACGGACCTGCTGCGCCAGCAGGGCGAGGCCCTGGCGGAAAACATGTATCGCCTGGTGGGCGACTGGATGCGCGGCACCGAGGTGGTGCTGCCCACCCAGGTGCTGGAGCCCGGGGTGCGCGACATTGGCGGTCACCGCCTGCGCTTGCTGGGGCTGGGCGGACACACCGGCGCCGACCTGGCGATCCTCGATGAGACCACCGGGGTGCTGTTCGCCGGTGACCTGGTGTTCTACGAGCGCGCGCTGACCACCCCCAACAGCCCGGGGCTCGGGGTCTGGCTCAAGGACCTGGACACCTTGCAGGCGCTGCCGTGGAAGCTGATCGTTCCCGGCCATGGCCCGCTGGCCGCCGATGCCCGGCCCTTTGCCCAGATGCGCGACTACCTGGGCTGGCTCGATGGCCTGATGCGCGACGGCGCGGCACAAGGCGACGACATGGCGGAGATGATCCGCCGCCCGATCCCCGAGCGTTTTGCCGGCATCAGCCTGACCCGCTACGAGCTGATCCGCAGCGTCAGCCACCTCTATCCGCGCTACGAGCGCCAGCGCCTGCAACGCCTCGACGGCCACTGATCCCGTGGCGAGGGCGCTTGCTCCCGCTCGACCGCATAGCGGTCGCAAAATCTGAATTCGTGATCCGGGCAGGAACGGGGTGGCAGCCATCGGGGGCGGCTGCGCCACCCGGCGGGAGCACGCTCCCTTGCCACCTCCCCAGGAGGGCTGCTTGTAGCTTGCTGCTGGCCGCTGCTCTTCTTCTACCAAGGAACTAGAAAACTCAGCACTGCGAGCAATTGTTGGCGGGCAGGCCGCGACCAAGAATTCCCGGCAGGCCGGGAAAATTTCCCGGGGACAACAATAACCGCAGAGGTAGCCGTCATGACCCAACCCCCACGCCGTCCCTTCTTCGCCGTGAGCCTGGTGCTCAGTGCCATGCTGCTGTCCGGCGCGGCGCTGGCCGCCGTCGACGACCAGGAGATCCTCCAGGACCCGAAGAATCCGCAGCAGATCGTCACCAACGGCCTGGGGGTACAGGGCCAGCGCTACAGCCCGCTGGACAGGCTCAACGTCGACAACGTCAAGGACCTGCGGCCGGTGTGGGCGTTCTCCTTCGGCGGCGAGAAGCAGCGTGGCCAGCAGGCCCAGCCGCTGATCAAGGATGGGGTGATGTACCTCACCGGTTCCTACTCGCGGGTGTTCGCCGTGGACGCCCGCACCGGCAAGAAACTCTGGCAGTACGATGCGCGCCTGCCCGATGACATCCGCCCCTGCTGCGATGTGATCAACCGGGGGGTGGCGCTGTACGGCGACCTGGTGTTCTTCGGCACCCTGGACGCCAAGCTGGTGGCGTTGAACAAGGACACCGGCAAGGTGGTGTGGAGCAAGAAGGTCGCCGACCACAAGGAAGGCTATTCCATCAGCGCCGCGCCCATGGTGGTCAACGGCAAGCTGATCACCGGGGTCGCCGGTGGCGAGTTCGGCGTGGTCGGCAAGATCCAGGCCTACGACCCGAAGAACGGCGAGCTGCTGTGGATGCGCCCCACCGTGGAAGGCCACATGGGCTATGTGTACAAGGACGGCAAGGCCATCGAGAACGGCATCTCCGGGGGGGAGGCGGGCAAGACCTGGCCGGGCGATTTGTGGAAGACCGGCGGTGCCGCGCCCTGGCTGGGCGGCTACTACGATCCGGAAACCAACCTGCTGCTGTTCGGCACCGGCAACCCGGCGCCGTGGAACTCCCACCTGCGCCCCGGCGACAACCTGTATTCCTCCTCGCGCCTGGCCCTGAACCCGGACGACGGCAGCATCAAGTGGCACTTCCAGAGCACCCCCCACGACGGCTGGGACTTCGACGGGGTCAACGAGCTGATTTCCTTCAACTACAAGGAGGGCGGCAAGGAGATCAAGGCGGCCGCCACCGCCGACCGCAACGGCTTCTTCTACGTGCTGGACCGCACCAACGGCAAGTTCATCCGCGGCTTCCCCTTCGTCGACAAGATCACCTGGGCCACCGGCCTGGATAAGAACGGCCGGCCGATCTACAACGAAGCCAGCCGCCCTGGCGCGCCGGGCAGCGAGAGCAAGGGCAGCTCGGTGTTCGTCGCCCCGGCCTTCCTGGGGGCCAAGAACTGGATGCCCATGGCCTACAACCGCGACACCGGGCTGTTCTACGTGCCGTCCAACGAGTGGGGCATGGATATCTGGAACGAGGGCATCGCCTACAAGAAGGGCGCGGCGTTCCTCGGGGCCGGCTTCACCATCAAGCCGCTCAACGAGGACTACATCGGCGTGCTGCGGGCCATCGACCCCATCAGCGGCAAGGAGGTCTGGCGCCACAAGAACTTCGCGCCGCTGTGGGGCGGGGTGCTGACCACCAAGGGTAACCTGGTGTTCACCGGCACTCCGGAAGGCTTCCTCCAGGCGTTCAACGCCAAGACCGGCGAGAAGGTCTGGGAATTCCAGACCGGCTCCGGCGTCCTGGGGTCGCCGGTGACCTGGGAGATGGATGGCGAGCAGTATGTCTCGGTGGTCTCCGGCTGGGGCGGCGCGGTGCCGCTGTGGGGCGGCGAAGTGGCCAAGCGGGTCAAGGACTTCAACCAGGGCGGCATGCTCTGGACCTTCAAGCTGCCCAAGACCTAAAAGCAGCGGCAAGCTTTTAGCTGCAAGCTTTCGATCTTGCCGCTTGAGGCTTAAGGCTTGCCGCTGCTGTTTTACGACCAAATGACGAGAGCCCTTGCTGCCAACGATGCATTCGTCTGGCACCAGGGGCTCTCTACCATCGGTGCATCGCCTGTCGTGGACAGGCATTGACCCGCAGAGGCCCAGCATGATCTACGCACAACCCGGAACCCCAGGCGCCATCGTGTCCTTCAAGCCGCGCTACGGCAACTTCATCGCTGGCCAGTTCGTGCCGCCGGTGGCCGGCCAGTACTTCACCAACACTTCGCCGGTCAATGGCCAGGTGATCGCTGAATTCCCCCGTTCCACGGTCGAAGATATCGACAAGGCTTTGGACGCCGCCCATGCCGCGGCCGAGGCCTGGGGCAAGACCAGCGTCCAGGAACGCTCGCTGATCCTGCTGAAGATCGCCGACCGCATCGAGCAGAACCTGGAACGGCTGGCGGTCAGCGAGACCTGGGACAACGGCAAGGCGGTGCGCGAGACCCTCAATGCCGACGTCCCCCTGGCCGCCGACCATTTCCGTTATTTCGCCGGCTGCATCCGTGCCCAGGAGGGCGGCGCCGCGGAAATCAACGAACTGACCACCGCCTACCACTTCCATGAACCGTTGGGCGTGGTCGGCCAGATCATCCCGTGGAACTTCCCGTTGCTGATGGCCGCCTGGAAGCTGGCCCCGGCCCTGGCCGCCGGCAACTGCGTGGTGCTCAAGCCCGCCGAGCAGACGCCGCTGTCGATCATGATCTTCGCCGAGCTGGTGGCCGACCTGCTGCCAGCCGGGGTGCTGAACATCGTCCAGGGCTTTGGTCGCGAAGCCGGCGAGGCCCTGGCCACCAGCAAGCGCATCGCCAAGATCGCCTTCACCGGCTCGACCCCGGTGGGCTCGCACATCATGAAATGCGCCGCCGAGAACATCATCCCGTCCACCGTGGAACTGGGCGGCAAGTCGCCGAACATCTTCTTCGAAGACATCATGCAGGCCGAGCCCAAGTTCATCGAAAAGGCCGCCGAAGGCCTGGTGCTGGCGTTCTTCAACCAGGGCGAAGTCTGCACTTGCCCATCCCGCGCCCTGGTCCAGGAGTCGATCTACGAGCCGTTCATGGCCGAGGTGTTGAAGAAGATCAAGCAGATCAAGCGCGGCAACCCGCTGGACACCGAGACCATGGTCGGCGCCCAGGCCTCCGAACAGCAGTACGAGAAGATCCTCTCCTACCTGCGGATCGCCCAGGAGGAGGGCGCCGAGCTGCTCACCGGTGGCGCCGCCGAGCGCTTGGAAGGCGACCTGTCCAGCGGCTATTACATCCAGCCGACCCTGCTCAAGGGCCACAACAAGATGCGTGTGTTCCAGGAAGAAATCTTCGGCCCGGTGGTGGGCGTGACCACCTTCAAGGACGAAGCCGAAGCCCTGGCGATCGCCAACGACAGCGAGTTCGGCCTCGGGGCCGGGCTG
>NZ_JBJJLO010000071.1:0-33816 GCF_046230915.1 Pseudomonas sp. KCJK8993 | reverse complement strand
CGGTTTGCAACGAGGTGTTGTAGGCGATGCTCGCTGCCTCGGCCACCGCCAGTTCCTGGTTCACCTGGTCGGTGATCACGGTGGCGAACTTCACCACCTTGTAGAGTTTGTTGTTGGCGTCCATCACCGGGTTGTAGGAGGCCTCCAGCCAGACCACCCGGCCATGGGCGTCGACTCGCTTGAAGCGCTCGGCGATGAACTCACCGGAGTTCAAGCGCCGCCAGAACTCCTGGTAGGCCGGGCTGTTGTACTCCTCGGGCTCGCAGAAGATGCGGTGATGCTTGCCCTGGATCTGCGCCAGGCTGTAGCCCATGCTCGACAGGAAACGCTCGTTGGCGCTCAGGACGTTGCCGTTGAGGTCGAACTCGATCACTGCGGTGGAACGCACCAGGGCGCCGATCAGGTTCTCGTGCTCGCGGGATGCCTCGATGGTGCGGGTCAGGTCGCTGGAGAAAATCGCGAAGTACTTGATCCGTCCCTCGGAATCGCGCACTGGCTGGGAGATAGAACGCAACCAGGCTTCCTGGCCATTGCCGCGCAGCAGGCGCACGGCTCCGGCAAAGTGTTCGCCCCGGGTCAGGGTGTTCTTGAAGCGCAGATGGAATTCATCCTGCTTGACGTGGGCCGGGACGATGTCTTCCAGAGGACGTCCCACCAGGTCGCCGCTCTTGTAGAGCATCTCCTGGGCGAAGTTGTGATTGACCGATTGAATCCGTCCATCGGCGTCCAAGGTGATCACGAGCATCTCGCTTTCAAGGCTTTCCTTCACTTGCTGAAGGCTCGACAGTTCTTCTCGAAGAGTCGCCAACTCTTGCTTAAAGCGTTTATTGAACATGGGGATGCACCGGGGGGACTGAAAAAATAGGCTGCGTTGAGCCTAACATCGGCCCTGAAATACATTTCTTAATAGCCGCCTGAAGTTGTCCGACAAAAATAATTCAATGGGCGCCCGGGCCCCATAAAACGGGGCTTTGGCCGGGGATTGTGCGTCCCCCGGCAACGGGTATAGTGCGATCTCGCGAAATTCACTGGCGATCAACGGAGTTGGATCATGGATGCATCACGCAAGGCTCTTTTCCTCCAGGCGGCCGAACGGGTCGGCCACAGTTTCGAAGGCGAGATGCGCATTGGCGGCAACTACGTGCCGGCGGTACAGAACGGCGACGAAGTCTATGTCAGCGGGCAGATCCCACGGGTCGACAACAGGGTGATGGTGGTAGGCCGGGTCGGCGCCGAAACCTCACTGGAGCAGGGCCAGCACGCCGCGCGAATCTGTACCTTGCGGGCCCTGGCCATCCTCGAGCAGATGCTCGGCGACCTTGGGCGGATCAAGCGCATCCTGCGGCTCAACGTCTACGTCCAGAGCGCGGCGGACTTCACCCAGCAAAGCGAAGTGGCGGACGGCGCTTCGGACATTCTCTATTCGGTATTCGCCGAGGCCGGCGTGCACACCAGGACTTCGGTGGGGGTCTACCAGTTGCCGAAGAACGCTGCGGTGGAGATCGACATGATCGTCGCCCTGCATCCCGGATCGCACCAGGACTGAAGGGCAGCACGCTGGCCGGGCAACCACTTCGGACCCGACCAGCGCAGCGGCAGGCGGGCAGTGGCCATCCATGGATCAACTGCCATTATTACGGCACTGGCCCATGATCTGGTACTCGATGGTCATGAGCTGGCCCGTGGAGTCCTCATAGGTCATGCGCGAAGGCACCACCTCGCAGGACTTGATCGGCGGGGTGATGCTGACCACCTTGGCGATGTCCAGCTTCATGCCATAGCGATAGCTCTGTACCACTGGCGCGGCCTTGCCCTGCTTCGTCGCGTAGCTCGCCATGGCCTTCTCGTTTTGCTCCATGGCCCGGGCAAAAGTGCGATCGCCGCCACCTTCGGCCAACGCCAGGGAAGAGATGGCGAACAGCATCGCGGCGATGCTCAAGTTGAGTGGTTTCATGACAATCTCCTCGTTCGGTTGACAGCTACGAGGATAAAAAACCGACCCTGTCAGAATGATCGCGTGTGCATTACTTATCTGTAAGGCGCCTCTCCGGCCTCCGGCCAGTCTCAGGCAACGCTCGGCCCAGCAGGGCTACAGCTCATCCGGGCGATCTCTCGCTCCCTCCTTTCTTGCGCAATTGTAATGGTCGGGTCACCCCGTCGTTATCTGCGGTTTGCAACTATCGACAACGGCTCCGGGCACGACGATGCCCCGGCGGCCAAACCAATAAGAACGCCTGCGGCGATATAAAAACCGATAGCTGCATACTCAGGAGCGCCCTCCCATGCGTATCAACCCTCTTCTGTCCCTGTCCGCACTCACGGCGGCACTGGGGCTCGGTCCTATGGCGGCGGTAGCTGCCGAGGAACGTCCCGAAGGCTTTATCGAAGGCAGCCAGCTCAACCTGCTGCTGCGCAACTTCTATTTCAATCGTGATGACCGCAAGGGCCAGTCCAGCCCCACCGGCAATGGCTATTCCGAAGCCTGGACCCAAAGCCTGATCGGCAAGTTCGAATCGGGCTTCACCCAGGGCACCGTGGGTTTCGGTCTCGATGCCTTCGTCATGCACGCTTTCAAGCTCGACTCCGGAACAGGACGCAGTGGTGGCAAGGGATCGTTCGGCATGTTGCCGGTGAACGGCCGGAACGAACCGGCCGACAGCTATGGCAAGGCGGGGGGGGCCGTGAAACTGCGGGCCCTGGACACCGTGGTCAAGGTCGGCGACGTGTTCCCGGCAACCCCGGTGTTGCAATACGGCGACTCCCGGGCACTGCCCCAGAGCTTTCGTGGCTTCACCCTGGAAAACACCAGCCTCGACGACCTGAAACTGCAGGCCGGGCGCATGCATGGCGTGGGCTCTACCAACCAGAGCAGCCTGCGCGAGGGGTTCGTCACTTTCTACAAGGGCAAGGTGGACTCTCCCTGGGTCGGCTACTTCGGTGGCGACTACCAGGTCAATCCCAACCTCGGTATCAGCCTCTACGGCAGCCGCCTCAAGGAAGTCTGGGACCAGCGCTACTTAGGCCTCTCGGGCAAGTACCCGCTGTCCCGGGACCTCACGTTGCTGGGCGCCTTCAACTACTACAACGTGGTGGACGAAGGCCGCAAGGAGCTGGGCGAGCTGAACAACAACATCTGGAGCGCCAAGGTCGGCGCCACCTTCGGTGCCCACACCCTGGCCTTGTCCCACCAACGCAACAACGGCAACAACCCCTTCGACTACCTGCGCCAGTCGGACTCGATCGTCCTCGACCACTCGATCCAGTACAGCGACTTCAACGCGCCCAAGGAACGCTCGTGGATGGTGCGCTATGACCTGGACATGCAGACCCTGGGCGTCCCCGGCCTGAGCTTCATGGCCCGCTATGGACGCGGCCGGGGCGCCGACTATAGCCAGGCCAACGCGCAGTACATGCAACGCGACTCGGCAGGCGCTCCACTGACCGGCCAGCGTCGCTGGGAACGCGACATCGAAGCCAAGTATGTGTTCCAGAGCGGGCAGCTCAAGGATCTGTCGCTGCGTATCCGCCAGGCTACCGTCCGCTCCAGCCGGTTCGAGTCGGACCTGGAGGAGTTCCGGCTGATCGTCGAATACCCCCTGGCACTGCTCTGATGGCCCTGGCCGGGCAGGTCGCAGCCTGCCCGGTGTTAAAACTTCTTCACAGACGCTTGGCTTTCAGAACTGTAATATCGGCCTCACCTTCTCGTTAGGTTGGCCTCCATATACTCCCGGACATACTTGGATCCGCTGTGTTCCTACCAGCGACCGGCCTGCCAGGAGAGAGAGCATGCGCCCAACCCAGCTATTACTGACCGGTCTTCTGGCCGCCACCTGCTCCACCACGTGGGCCGCCGATGGCAGCGAACGCTCACAACAAGCCCGCACAGCCTTCCTGGCCAGCCAGGAACAGATACACGGCAAATCCGGTCGGGAAACGGAGACCGCCACCACCGACGCCCCTTCCACGCCCAGCAAGGCTGGCGAAGATATTTGACGGCGTTGGTCCACAGAGCACATTCATCTCTTGAAGCGTTTTCATGATGCTCCTTTGGAAAGAGATGAATCTTCAGCGCCCCTCGGGGCGCTTTTTTTGCCTTCCTCTCACCCTGCCTTCATGGCGACACCATCGATCGCGAGCCCCGCAAACCTGTAGTCGCTGCCGAGCAACGCGAGGCTGCGACAAGGCCCGCAGGGCCTTCGGCGATCGACCGGGCAACCTTATGTTGCGGCCGCTGCGCGTCCATGCGCAGCCTGCGGCAGCGGCTAAACGAAGCCACTCCCGGGAGCGATCACACAGGCATCACTCTTCCCGGCGGTGGGCCCACTGGTACAGCGCGGGCAGTACCAGCAGGGTGAGGATGGTGGAGGACAGGATGCCGCCGATCACCACCGTGGCCAGGGGTCGTTGCACCTCGGCGCCGGTGCCGGTGGCCAGGGCCATGGGCACGAAGCCCAGGGACGCCACCAGCGCCGTCATCAGTACCGGACGCAAGCGGGTCAGGGCGCCCTCGCGGATGGCCATGGGCAGCGACCGTCCCTCCTCCCGCAGGTTGCGGATGAAGGCAATCATCACCAGCCCGTTGAGCACCGCCACCCCCGACAGGGCGATGAAACCGACCCCCGCCGAGATCGACAACGGGATATCCCGCAGCCACAAGGCCATGATCCCGCCCGTCAAGGCGAACGGGATACCGGTGAACACCAGCAGCCCATCCTTGAGGTTGTTGAACATCATGAACAGCAGGCCGAACACCAGCAGCAGGGCCACCGGCACCACCACCCGCAGGCGCTGGGACGCCTCCTGCAACTGTTCGAACTGACCGCCCCAGGTGGTCCAGTAGCCCGCCGGGACCTTCACCTTGTCGGCGATCAGGGTCGTGGCCTCCTCGACGAAGGAGCCGATATCCCGACCGCGCACGTTGGCGCTGACGATCACCAGGCGCTTGCCGTTTTCCCGACTGACCTGATTGGGCCCCAGGACCAGGTCGAGGCTGGCCACCTCGGACAGGGCGATGAAGCCGATCTGCCCGTTGACGCTGCCGGCCGTCGCCGGGATCGGGATCAGCAGCCGTGACAAGCCCTCGATATCGGTACGCAACCGGTCGGACAGGCGCACCACCATGTCGAAGCGCCGATCGCCCTCATACAGGATCCCGGCTTGGCGCCCGCCCACGGCCACCGCGATGGTGTCTTGCACATCACCGACGTTAAGGCCATAGCGCGCGGCTTTGTCACGGTCGATATTGATGGTCAGCACCGGCAGCCCGGTAGTCTGTTCCACCTTGACCTCCGAGGCGCCCGCCAGGCCCTGCAAGGCGCTGGCGATCTCGTTGGCGGTCTTGTTCAGCACCGCCATGTCGTCGCCGAAGACCTTGACCGCCACATCGCTGCGCACCCCGGAAATCAGTTCGTTGAAACGCAACTGGATCGGCTGCGACAACTCATAGGCATTGCCCGGCACCAGGGCGCTGGCGCGCTGGATATCGGCGATCAGCGCTTCCCGGGACTTGCCCGGGTCCGGCCACTGGGCCTTGGGCTTGAGCATCACATAGCTGTCGGAAATGTTCGGCGGCATCGGGTCCGAGGCGATCTCCGCGGTGCCGGTGCGGGCGAACACCCGCTGCACTTCCGGCACCTGGGCCAGCAGGGTCTTCTCCAGGCGCTGCTGCATGTCCACCGATTGCGAAAGGCTGGTACCCGGCACCCGCAGGGCCTGCAGGGCCAGGTCGCCTTCGCTGAGGCTGGGGACGAACTCGCTGCCCATGCGGCTGGCCAGCAAGCCGCTGCCCACCAGGACCGCACCGGCCAGGGCGAAGGTCAGCCCGCGCCGCTGCATCACCCAGTCCAGCACCGGTGCATAACCACGCTTGGCGTTGCGCATCACCAGGTTCTCCTTCTCCTGGACCTTGCCGGTGACGAACAGCGCAATGGCCGCCGGGACGAACGTCACCGAGAGGATCATCGCCCCCAGGAGGGCCATGACCACCGTGAACGCCATGGGGTGGAACATCTTCCCCGACACGCCAGTGAGGGCGAAGATCGGCAGGTACACCACCATGATGATCAGCTGGCCGTAGATCAGTGGGCGCCGGGCCTCCTTGGCTGCGGCAAAGACTTCGTGCAGGCGCTCCGAGCGGGTCAGCATGCGCCCGTGGTGCTGCTGGGCATGGGCCAGCCGGCGGATGGCGTTTTCGACGATCACCACCGCCCCGTCGACGATGATCCCGAAGTCCAGGGCGCCGAGGCTCATCAGGTTGGCGCTGACCTTGTTGCTGAACATGCCGGTGAAGGTGAACAGCATCGACAGCGGGATCACCAGGGCGGTGATCAACGCCGCGCGAATGTTGCCCAGGAACAGAAACAGGATGACGATCACCAGCAGTGCGCCCTCGAAGAGGTTCTTCTTCACCGTGGCGATGGCTTTCTCCACCAGGTTGGTGCGGTCGTACACGGTGACCGCCACCACGCCCTCGGGCAGTGTGCGGTTGATGTCCTCAAGCCGCTTGGCCACCGCCTGGGACACCGCGCGGCTGTTTTCGCCGATCAGCATGAACACCGTGCCCAGCACCACCTCACGGCCATTTTCGGTGGCCGCGCCAGTGCGCAGCTCACGGCCGATTTCCACCTGGGCCACGTTGCGCACGCGGATCGGCGTGCCGTCGCTGCTGCTGATGACGATGTTGGCGATGTCGTCGATGGAGGCCAGTTGCCCCGGGGCACGGATCAGCAACTGTTCGCCGCTGCGCTCGATGTAGCCCGCGCCGACGTTGGCATTGTTGCGCTCCAGGGCTGTCACCAGGTCGGTGAGGGTCAGGCGATGGGCCGCCAGGCGCTTGGGGTCCGGAGCGATCTGGTACTCCTTGGCGAAGCCGCCGATGGTGTTGATCTCGGCCACCCCGGGAACGTTGCGCAGTTGTGGCTTGATGATCCAGTCCTGGATCACCCGCAGGTCGGTGGGGGTGTAGGGCGTGCCGTCTTCCTTGCGTGCACCTTCCTCGGTCTCCACGGTCCACAGGAAGATTTCTCCCAGCCCGGTGGAAATCGGCCCCATCTGCGCTTCCACCCCTTCGGGCAGTTGCTCGCGAGCCACCTGCAAACGCTCGTTGACCAGTTGCCGGGCGAAGAAGATATCGGTGCCGTCCTTGAAGATCACCGTCACCTGGGACAGGCCCGAACGCGACAGCGAGCGGGTCTGCTGCAAGCCGGGCAAGCCGGCCATGGCAGTCTCGATGGGAAAGGTGATGCGCTGCTCGGTCTCCAGCGGCGAGAAGCCCGGCGCCGCGGAGTTGATCTGCACCTGGACGTTGGTGATGTCGGGGACGGCGTCGATCGGCAGTTTCTGGTAGCTGGCGATACCGATACCGGCCATCAGCAGTACCCCCAGCAGGACGATGATGCGCTGCTCGATGGCGAATTGAATGATGCGTTCAAACATGGATAGTCACTCTCCGCTGGGGCCTGTTCAGTGGCTGTGCTCGGCCGAACCCTTGCCCAGTTCGGACTTGAGGGTGAAGCTGCCGCGCGTGGCGACCTGGACGCCGGCGGCCAGGCCTTCGCGGACTTCCACGAAGCCATCCTGGCTGGCCCCGAGCACCACGGGCGTCGCCTGGAAACCCTCGGCCACGCGCACGAACACCGAAGGCCGGTCTTCCACGGTCTGGATCGCCTCCTGGGGCACGCTGACCGGCACCTCGACGGCCGTGGTGGCCACCTCGACCGCCACGAACAAGCCCGGACGCCAGGTCTCACTGGGGTTGGCCAGGGTCACCCGGACCGTGGCGGTGCGGGTCTGCTCTCCCAGCAGGTTGCCGACATAGGCCACCTGCCCGCGGACCTGGGTGTTCAGTTCGCTGGAGATGACATTCACCGACTGGCCGACCCGGACCTTGTCCAGGTCCTTGGGAAATACGCCGAAGGTCGCCCAGACCCGGGACAGGTCGGACAGGGTGAAGGCCGCCGTGGTCTCGCCCACCACTTCGCCGACGCTGAGGTGCTTCTCCACCACCACGCCATCGAACGGCGCACGCATTTCATAACGGTTGCCCCCCGCCAACTGGGCACTGCCGCTGAGCGCCGCCATCTTCTGCCGGGCGTTGCCCAGGGCGATCTCGGCCTCTTGCAGCGCCTGCCGCGCCAACAGGTAGTCCTGCTCGGCGGAGATCTGGTCGACCCACAGCTGACGCTCACGCTCGAAGGTGGTACGGGCCAGTTCCACCCGCCGGCCGGCCGCCGCCAGTTCGCTGCGCTGGTCGGAAACCTGCTGGCTGGCAATCACCGCCAGCAGGTCGCCACGCTTGACCGACTGGCCGAGGTTGGCCTGTACCGACTCCACCACTCCGGCCGCGCGCGGCACGACATGCGAGGTGCGGTCCTCGTCGAAACGGATCTCCCCCGGCAGGCTGAGCAGGCGATCCAGGCGCCGCGGGCCGGCCTCGGCCAGCTCGATCCCGGCTGCGGTGATCTGCTGGGCATTGAGCTCCACCAGGCCTTCGTGCCCTTCTTCCCCATGGCCCTCTTCGCCGTGTCCTGGCTCGGTATGCCCGGCGGGTGTCGTGGTCGCTGGAGGCTGGCCCGTGGCCGGGGGCTGTCGGTTGAACAGGCCAGGCAACAACGAAGCCGCCAGCCCCAGGCCGGCCACCGCCACTATGGCCACAACAAGGCTGCGTTTTTTGTCCATGGATGCTCCTGAAAATGTCGAGGGTCGGCGGCGCGGGCGCGGCCTTACGAAGTAGAGGGAAAGAAAAACTTCCCCAGGGCCCGGTGCAGTTCGTGCACGCACCAGTGCCGGGGGGGCTCGTCGCTGCTGGCCGGGGGCACCCGGCCGCAGTCGCTGAGCAGCAACAGGGCGAAGTACGCGAGGCCCCGCAGCCAGGGTTTCACCAGCGGCTGAGGTCGCCGTAGATACGTTCGATCCGCACCCAGGCATCCGTGCTTTGCGCCACCGCCACCAGGTACTGGTTACGGGCGCCGATCAATGTGCGCTGGGCATCGAGTACCTCGAGAAAGCTGAACTTGCCCATCTCGAAGCCACGGGTGGCACTGTCCACCGCGCTCTGCGCGGCGGGCAGGATGGTCTGGTTGAACGACTGCACTTCGCGCCGGGCGGTTTCCCATTGCTCCAGGGCCTGGCGAGTCTCGGTACGCAAGCGCAGTTCAGTGGCGTTGCGCAGGTCCCGGGCCTGGTCGGCACGGCGCGCGGCGGAGAGCACGTTGCCCTGGTTACGGTTGAACAACGGCAACGGCATCGACAGGCCGACCAGGTTGATCCGTTCGTTCTTGCCGCCGTCTTCGTTCTTGCTGGCGTCGTACTGGCTGCCGATGCTGATGTCCAGGTCGGGAATGCGCTGGGCCTTTTCCAGATCCAGGGACGCCTCGCGCTGGGCGATCTCCTGCTCCGCCAGGCGCAGCTCCGCGGTCTGGGGCAAGCGGTTCAGCAGCTGCGCTGGCGCCGGCGGCGCGGCGACGGCCCCGGACGGCTCCTGCACCGCGGAAAAGTCCGCACTGCCGCTCCCGGTGACCCTGGCCAGCTGCCGGTAGGCGTTGTCCTGCTCCAACTGGCCACGGTTGAGTTCCAGGCGGATCTCCGCCAGTTGCACCTGGGCCCGGGTGGCCTCCACCGGCGATGCCTTGCCGGCACCGACCCGCCCCTGGGCCACCGCCAGGCCACGCTCGGCCAGGGCCAGGGAGCGCGCGGCCAGTTGCGTGCGCTCCTGGGCCCGCAGCGCTGCGTAATAGGCATCCAGAACATCGGCGCGCAACTGGTTGCGCCGCCGATCCAGTTCCAGGTCCGCGAGCCTCTGGCCCTGGCTGGCCACCTCCACCCGCGCGCCGCGCTTGCCCCCCAGTTCCAGGGTCTGGGTGAGCTTGACCGAGGTGGTGCCCTGTCCGCGCTTGGTGTTCTCGATATCCGTGGATAGCACCGGGTTGGGAATCAGCCCGGCCTGCTGGCGGGCGCCCTGGGCGATATCGATCTCCCAGCTCGCAGCGGCCAGTTCCGGATTGTGGGCAAAAGCCTTGGCCAGGGCGCTGTCCAGGCTCAACACCGGTTGCCCGGCGGCATTCGCGGCTTGCCCCGCCAGGACCAGTAATAAAGCCATGCGCCAGCCCCTTGCGGCCCGGGCGCAGATTCTCGGGAAATTCGGCATAACAGGTTCCGACCCTTGCAGAAACGAAGTCCTGGCGCGGGCACGGCGGTATATACCGGCACATATAAAAGGGTTATTCGACCGATATGAACTACACCGCTGTACTTGGCGACAGGGAAATATTCAAGATCGGCCAACTTTAACTTTCGGTCCTTATCAGCAGGGTGGCGCAAAAATTACAAATCTGTAATCAAGGTTTCCGGCCCGGGCTTCTGTATTAAGATCCCGTCAAAAAAGCCAAGGCCCACGGCGCTTTTAAGCTCAAGAAGAGAAGTTCAACAAGCAACTTAAAAACTTACGAACGACAACTTGTCCATAACTTGAATAATAACTTTCCAGTGTTTGTCGACTACCAACCTCACTTGCAGAGAATTCCCTCAACATGCGTATCCTGGTTATCGAAGACGAACTCAAGACTGCCGATTACCTGCAACAGGGATTGACGGAAAGTGGTTATATCGTGGACTGCGCCAACAGCGGCGCCGATGGCCTGTACCTGACTCGCCAGCACGCCTACGACCTGGTGATCCTGGACGTCAATCTGCCGCAGATCGACGGCTGGGGCGTGCTGGACCAGATCCGCCAGTTCAGCAACACCCGGGTCATGATGCTCAGCGCCCAGGGCCGGCTGGCGGACAAGATCCGTGGCCTGGACCTGGGCGCCGATGACTACCTGGTCAAGCCATTCGCCTTTCCCGAACTGCTGGCCAGGGTCCGTACCCTGATGCGCCGCAGCGAACAATCGCCGGTACCGGATGTACTGCGGGTCGCCGACCTGGAGCTGGACCAGGGCCGACACCGGGCCTTTCGCGGCAAGCAGCGCATCGACCTGACCACCAAGGAGTTCGCCCTGTTGCACCTGCTGATGCGCCAGAGCGGCGTGGTGCTGTCGCGGACCCAGATCATCTCCTTCGTCTGGGACATGAACTTCGACTGCGACACCAATGTGGTGGAGGTCTCGATCCGCCGCTTGCGGGCCAAGATCGACGATCCCTTCGAGCGCAAGCTGATCCATACCTTGCGCGGTGTCGGCTATGTGCTCGAGGAGCGCGACTGAAGGGCACCCTCAGTGCTGGTGCGCCTGTTCGTGAAAGCCTGACTGCTCCACCTGCAAGGTGACGTGGGCGATCTCGAAGCGCTCCTGCACCAGCTCGCTGACCTCGGCCAGGATCGCCTGCTCGTCACGGCTGTCCAACTGGGCCACCAGATGCGCGCTGAGCACATTCTTGCCGCTGGTCAGGGCCCAGATATGCAGGTCGTGCACATCGCCGACCCCGGGCACCGCGCGAATGCCCTGCTCCACCTGATCGATATCGATGCCTTCGGGCACACCCTGCAGCAGCACGTTGGTACTTTCCCGGAGCAGGGTCCAGGTCCGTGGCAGCACCCACAGGCCGATGGCCGCGGCCACCAGCGAATCGACCCAGCCCCAGCCGGTGTACATGATCACCAGTGCGGCGACGATCACCCCCAGCGAGCCGAGCATGTCGCTCCAGACCTCCAGATAGGCGCCCTTGACGTTGAGGCTCTGGCTGCTGCCGGAGGCCAGCAGGCTCATGGAGACCAGGTTGACGATCAGCCCCAGCAGCGCGATCACCAGCATTGCCGTGGACTGGATCTGGGGCGGTGCCTGCAAGCGTTGCCAGGCCTCGAACAGGATGTAGAAGGCCACCACGAACAGCAGCAGGGCGTTGAAGGCCGCGGCGAGGATTTCGAAGCGCGCGTAGCCGAAGGTGCGCTTGCGGTCCGCCGGGCGTTTGGCGACCTGGATCGCCACCAGGGAAATCCCCAGCGCCAGGGTATCGGTGAGCATGTGCGCAGCGTCTGACAACAGCGCCAGGCTACCGGTGACGAAAGCGCCGATGACCTCGGCGATCATGAAGCTGCCGGTCAGCCCCAGGGCCATCCACAATTTGCGTTCGTGCCCGGCCCGTACCTGCCCGTGACTGTGTCCTGCGCCCATGGAGCCTCCTGCGGTGTGGTGGAAACGTCAGCCTGATGATAGTCCGGTCGAGCGCCGGGCAGGCTCGGCCGGGCGAATTGTCATCGGGCTGTTATCCGCCGGTTATCCCGCGCACCCAGGGCCCCTTGCGGCCCGCGCGTTCATGTCGCTTTTGTGCCGGCCGCGGCCCTGTAGAATGCGCGCTTCATTCTTCGCCCAAGGGATCGCCATGCTTCGCCAGCCCCGGATTTTCGCTCTGGCCACCGCCCTGCTGCTCGGCGCCGGCGGCGCTTGGCTACCAGCACCGGCCGCAGCGCTGGACTGCGCGCGCATCGAACACGACCAGCAGGTCGATCGCTGTGCCCAGCAAGACAAGGAGCGGGCCGACAGCGCCCTCAACCAGAGCTACCAGGCACTGCTGGAGCGGGTCCACCAGCACTATCCCGGCAACCTGCTCCAGGAGCAGGAGTACCTGGGCAAGCTGAAGAACGCCCAGCGCGCCTGGATCAAGTACCGCGACAGCACCTGCGTGCTGGAGGCAGTCGACGTGGAGCCGGGCAAACCGGCCCACACCACCTTGATCAACCGCTGTGTGACCCGCCTGAGCAACGAGCGCAGCCACTACCTGGACCGGTTGCTGGTCGACTGAGGCCAGGCCGCCAGCTCAACAGCAGCCGGCTTCCTGGACCCGGGCCCCGCGGGCCTCGCCGACCCGGGTGCCGAAATACCCGGCACTGGCCGCCCCGATCGCCCCCATCACCGCACAGAAGATCACGCAGACCCAAGGGCTCCAGGGCATCAGGGCGATCAGCAGCAACGGAGTGACGCTGGCCCACAGGGCATAGGCGATGTTGTAGGTGAAGGAAATTCCCGAGACGCGGATCCGTGCCGGGAACAGCCCGACCATCACCGACGGCACCGCCCCCACCACGCCACACCCCAGGCCGGCGATGGCATAGGCCAGGCCGATCCAGGCGCCACCGTTGATCAGGCAGCCGTAGAGCACGGCGATCCCCAGGGGCAGCAGCAGGCTGTAGAACATTACCGTGCGCCAGGCCCCCAGGCGGTCGACGAGCAGGCCCGCCAGGACACAGCCGAGGTTGAGGCAGACGATGCCCAGGCTGCTCAGGGCGAAGGTGTGGCTGGCGCTCATGCCGAAGCTCTTCTGCATCATGGTCGGGGTGATGACCACGAACACCACCACCGCCGAGGTCAGCACGCAAGTGAGGATCAGCGCCGGCAGGATCGCCAGGCGGTGTTCGCGCAGCACCGTGCGCAGGGGCAGTTCGCTGGCGTTCTCGCGTTGTTGCTGCAGGGCCATGAACACCGGGGTCTCGCCCAGCCAGCGACGCAACCAGACGCCGATCACGCCGAATACCCCGCCGAGCAGGAAGGGATAGCGCCAGGCGTGGTCGAGGATTTCCTCGGGGCTGAAGACCTGGGCCAGGAGGGTCGCGGTCAACGCCCCCAGCAGATAGCCGAAGGTCAGCCCGGCCTGGAGAAAACCCAAGGCATAACCGCGATGGGCCCGGGGAGCATGCTCGGCGACGAACACCCACGCACTGGGCACCTCCCCCCCTACCGCGGCGCCTTGCAGGACCCGCAGCGCCAGCAGCAGCAACGGGGCGAAATAACCGATCTGGGCATAGGTGGGCATGCTGCCGATCAGCAGGCATGGCAGCGCCATCATCAGGATGCTCAGGCTGAAGACCTTCTTGCGCCCCAGGCGGTCGGCGAAGTGGGCCATGAGGATGCCGCCCAGGGGCCTGGCCAGGTAACCGGTGACAAAGATCCCGAAGCTCTGCAACAGCCGCAGCCACTCGGGCATTTCCGGTGGGAAGAACAGCTGGCTGAGGGTCAGGGCGAAGAATACGAAGATGATGAAGTCGTAGATTTCCAGGGCCCCGCCCAGGGCGGCCAGGCCCAGGGTCCTGTAGTCAGCGCGGGAAAAACGCGCCGTCGATTCGCTGGCAAGGGTCATGAGGGCAACTCGGGTGGCACAAGACAAGGGCGCCATGGTCTACGCAAAAGTCCCGGGGAACAAGCCGTTCCCCGCAGCGGGCGCCGATTCAGTTGCCCTTGGCCAGGGCGATGGCGGCCTGGATCGCCGCGCGGGCCTGGGGGCTGTTCTTCCAGCAACTGGAACCCACCAGGGAGGAGGCCCGGGTCACGATATCCAGGGCGTCGGCGCCAGCGAGCTCGGCCAGGGAGGCGATGCCCAGCTGTTCCAGGCGTCCCACCACCGTGGGCCCCACCCCCTTGACCTTGAGCAACGCGGCGCGTTCTTCGGGAGAAAATGTCATGTGCGTCCAATCCTTTGCAGTACGTGGCAATTGCCGCATTCTTGCACAGTTCTCGACCGCCCCAGCCCGGGGCGGCCGACCTCCTTACAAACATAAGAAAACACGAGGTATCCACGTGGCCGCCGATATTCAAGATAGCCGCTCCGCCCGCTTCGCCCTGCGCTGTTCGAACTGGGCCGAGCGCTGGTTTCCCGACTCCTGGGTGTTCGCCGCGCTGGCGGTGATCATCGTCGCCCTGGCCACCCTGGCCATGGGCGCCAAGCCCACCGACGCCGCCATGGCCTTTGGCGACGGCTTCTGGAGCCTGATCCCCTTCACCATGCAGATGGCCTTCGTGGTCATCGGTGGTTATGTGGTGGCCAGCTCGCCGCCAGCGGTGAAACTGATCGACAAACTGGCACGCATCCCGAACAACGGCCGTTCCGCGGTGGCCTGGGTAGCGCTGATTTCCATGCTCGCCTCGTTGCTCAACTGGGGCCTGTCCCTGGTGTTCGGCGGCCTGCTGGTACGGGCCCTGGCCCGGCGTACCGAACTGCGCATGGACTACCGCGCCGCCGGTGCCGCGGCCTACCTGGGCCTGGGGGCGGTCTGGGCCCTGGGGCTGTCATCCTCGGCGGCGCAATTGCAGGCCAACCCCGGCAGCCTGCCGCCTTCGATCCTGGCCATCACCGGAGTGATCCCCTTCACCCAGACCATCTTCCTCTGGCAGTCGGGCGTACTGTTGCTGGCGCTGGTGGTGGTGTCGCTGGTGATCGCCTACGCCACCGCCCCGGGCCCCGGCAGCGCCCGTGACGCCCAGGCCTGCGGGGTCGATCCCAGCTTCAGCCTGCCCAAGGCGCCACCACGCACCCGCCCAGGCGAATGGCTGGAACACAGCCCGCTGCTGATCATCCTCCTGGCCCTGCTGGCCGCCGGCTGGCTGTATCACGAGTTCGCCACCAAGCCAGCGATCACGGCCATCTCCGGGCTCAACACTTACAACTTCCTGTTCCTGATGACCGGGGCCCTGTTGCACTGGCGCCCGCGCAGCTTCCTCGATGCCGTGGCCCGGGCCGTGCCGACCACCACCGGGGTGCTGATCCAATTCCCGCTGTACGGCTCCATCGCCGCACTGATGACAGGGGTCAAGGGCGTGGACGGCCAGACCCTGGCCCATCACATCTCGACCTTCTTCGTGCAGATCGCCTCCCACGATACCTACGCCCTGCTGATGGGCCTGTACTCGGCGGTACTGGGCTTCTTCATTCCCTCGGGCGGCGGCAAGTGGATCATCGAGGCGCCCTACGTGATGCAGGTGGCCAACGACCTGCAGTACCACCTGGGCTGGGCGGTGCAGATCTACAACGCCGCCGAGGCCCTGCCGAACCTGATCAACCCCTTCTACATGTTGCCGCTGCTGGGCGTGCTGGGCCTGAAGGCGCGAGACCTGATCGGCTTTTCCTTCGTCCAGTTGCTGGTGCACACGCCCTTGGTGCTGATCCTGCTCTGGGCCCTGGGCACGACCCTGGCCTACCTGCCCCCCATGACCCCCTGAGCATCGCCCAGCCTCCACAAGCCGCCCTGCGCGGCTTGTGGATAACTCCCGAAACAGCCCGGGCTTGAGCGGTTCCACCGCAGCCTATCGACGCCGCAGCGCGGTAGCTTTTTTGTCATAATCGGTTGTTACCGTGCCTGCGAAATACTTTGTAACGATTACTCGAACAGACGAGCAAGGAGCCGCCATGAGCGACGATACCGACCCGCGCGACACCCAAGAGAACGCTGCCCAGCCCCCCACAGGTACCAGCCGTCGGCGCTTCTTGGGCGGGGCCGCGGTGCTGGGCGTCGGTGCCACCCTGGCGGCTTGCGGCAAGGCCGGGGATACCCAGTGCCAGCCCGATGATCGCCCCCTGTCGCCCACCGAGCTGGACAAGGCCCTGCGCGAGCAAGTGAAGAACGTGGTGGTGATCTTCGCCGAGAACCGCAGCTTCAATAACCTGTTCGCCAACTTCCCGGGTGTGGAACAACCGCTGTCGGCGCTCAAGCCCGAGGCCTACCAGCAACGTGACCGTGATGGCAGCCTGCTGAGCAAACTGCCGCCGATCTGGGGCGGTATCTTGCAGGTGGGTCCGCAAACACTGGATGGCGTCACCTACCCGGTGGAAACCCAGTTCCAGGAAAACCTGCCCAACGCGCCGTTCGCCCTCAAGGGCCCCGATGGCGAAGACCTGCCCCTGGGCCTGGTGACTCGCGACCTGTGGCACGTGTTCTACCAGAACCAGATGCAGATCAACGGCGGCAAGAATGATGGCTTCGTCGCCTGGGCCGACTCCGGGGCCCTGACCATGGGCCACTACGCCCAGACCCGCTATTCCCTGCGCCTGTGGGACGTGGCCCGGGAGTTCGTGCTCTGCGACAACTTCTTCCAGGGCGCCTTCGGCGGCTCGTTCCTCAACCACCAGTACCTGATCAGCGCCAAGGTGCCGTTCTACCCGGACGCCGCCAACTCGGTGGCCAAGTCGCAAATCGCCACCTTGCAGGGCGACGACCCCAAGGGCACCCGCCTCAAGCCTCTGGAAAAATCCCCGGCCAGTGCCATGGACGGTGCGCCGCAATTCGGACCCAGTGCACTCACTCCGGATGGCTACGCGGTCAATACCATGGCCCCGCCCTACTGGCCGACCTGGATCCGCGACCCGGACCGCCCGGACTACGCCAAGCCCGACCTGCCCAGCGTGCTGGTGCCCCAGACCCACGAGCATATCGGCGACAAGCTATCGAAGAAGAATGTCGACTGGGCCTGGTATGGCGGTGCCTGGCAGGCCACCATCGACCAGTTCAAGGACTCCAGCGGGATTCCCAAGATCCCCAACTTCCAGTACCACCACCAACCGTTCAACTACTTCCTGCGCCAGGGGCCGGAGAACCCCGGCGAACGGGCCAAGCGCCTGCGTGACGGTGGCTTGGGCGATGAGGCGAGCAGCAACAAGTTCTTCGCCGACGCCGAGGCCGGCAAACTGCCGGCGGTGACCTTCTACAAACCCCAGGGCAACCTCAACCTGCACGCCGGTTATGCCGATGTCGCCGCCGGCGACCGGCATATCGACCGGGCGCTGAAAGTGCTGCGCGAGAGCCCGCAGTGGAAAAACATGGTGGTGATCGTCACCGTCGACGAGAACGGCGGCTGGTGGGACCACGTGGCTCCGCCCCAGGGCGATCGTTGGGGCCCGGGTACACGGATTCCAGCGCTGGTGGTATCGCCGTTCGCCCGCAAGGGCACGGTGGACCATACGGTCTACGACACCGCCTCGATCCTGCGGCTGATCACCCGGGTCTTCCAACTGGAAACCCTGGATGGCATCAAGGAACGCGACGACGCCATGATCGCCCGTGGCCAGAAGCCCATGGGCGACCTGACCAACGCCCTGCACTTCAAGGCCTGACCCGCTCCACCGGCGCTCCGCCCGGGAGCGCCGACTCAGTTGGACTGGCCCCCGGAGCACCATTGCCGCCAACCAGGGGCGGCAATGGTTGGCGCGCCAGATAATAGCCAAGTGACATCATTTTCTTTACCCATTCCCCCGCCGGGTAATATCCTGCGCGCCTCTTGTTCGTTTCAGCCGTTTCCCCCCGCCAAGGAGTTCGTCGTCATGATCGTAGGCATCGACCTGGGAACCACCAACAGCCTGGTCGCGGTCTGGCGCGAAACATCCAGCGAGCTGGTGCCCAACGCCCTGGGGCAACTCCTGACGCCCAGCGTGGTGGGCCTGGACGACGAAGGCCGGGTCCTGGTAGGCCAGGCCGCCAAGGAACGCTTGCATACCCATCCGCACCTGACCACCGCGCTGTTCAAGCGCTACATGGGCAGCGCCACCGAAGTGCGCCTGGGCGAGCGCTCCTGGCGCCCGGAAGAACTGTCTGCGCTGGTGCTCAAGAGCCTCAAGGAGGACGTCGAACGCTCCTATGGCGAGCCGGTGGTCGAAGCCGTGATCAGCGTTCCGGCCTACTTCAGCGATGCCCAGCGCAAGGCCACGCGGATCGCTGGCGAGCTGGCCGGGCTCAAGGTCGAGAAGCTGGTCAACGAACCCACTGCTGCCGCCCTGGCCTACGGCCTGCACCAGCGTGACAAGGAAACCTCGTTCCTGGTCTTCGACCTGGGCGGCGGCACCTTCGACGTGTCGATCCTGGAACTGTTCGATGGGGTCATGGAAGTCCGCGCCAGCGCCGGCGACAACTTCCTCGGTGGCGAGGACTTCGACAGCCTGTTGCTGGAGCACTTTCTCGCACAACAGGCCCAGGCCCCGGACTTCCCCGAGCGCCAGAGCGTGCTCCAGGCCTTGCGCCGCGAGGCCGAGCGAGTGCGGCGGGCCCTGGGCCAGGACAGCAGCGCCGAATTCTGCTTGCGGGTGGACGGCCGGCAGTGGATCCAGACCATCACCCAGGCCCAATTGGCAACGCTCTGCGCGCCCCTGCTGGAGCGCCTGCGCCTGCCCATCGAGCGGGCCCTGCGCGACGCGCGGATCCGGGTCAGCGACCTGGATGAAATCCTCCTGGTCGGTGGCGCCAGCCGCATGCCCCTGGTGCGCAAGCTGGCAGCCGGGCTGTTCGGTCGGTTTCCCTCGATCACCCTCGATCCGGACCAGGTGGTGGCCCAGGGCGCCGCGGCGCAGGCCGCGCTCAAGGCGCGCAGCCAGGCCCTGGAAGAAGTGGTGCTGACCGACGTCTGCTCCTACACCCTGGGTATCGAGACCACCCAGCAGCACGGCAAGCAGTTCGAAAGCGGGCACTACTTGCCGATCATCGAGCGCAACAGCGTGGTGCCGGTGAGCCGGGTCAAGTCCGTGCAGACCCTGCACGACAACCAGGACCATGTGCTGCTGAAGATCTTCCAGGGCGAGAGCCGCCTGGTGCGCGACAACGTCGCCCTGGGCCAGCTGGAAATCAAGGTGCCCAAGCGCCCGGCCGGGGAAGTCTCGCTGGATGTGCGCTTCACCTATGACATCAACGGCCTGCTGGAGGCCCAGGTGACCATTCCCCTGACCGGGGACTGCCACTCGCTGGTGATCGAGAACAACCCGGGCGTACTGACCCCGGAAGAAATCCAGGAACGCCTGCGGGCCCTGGCACAACTGAAGGTCCACCCCCGCGACCAGCAGGCCAATACCCTGCTCAGCGCTCGCCTGGAGCGTCTCTACCAGGAGAGCCTGGGGGAACTGCGCGAGCAGGTTGGCTACTGGGCCGGACAGTTCCAGCAGGTGCTGGACACCCAGGACGAGCGCCGGATCCGCGAACTGCGCAGCCAGCTCAACGAGCAACTGCAGCGCCTGGAAAACGGCCACTGGCACTAGGAGCCGCCCCATGGATTGCTGGTCGGTGCTGGGAGCGCCACAAGATGCCGATGAACGAGAGATCAAGCGCAGCTACGCCCGGCAGTTGAAGCGCGTGCGGCCCGACGCCGACGCGGAGGGTTTCCAGCGCTTGCGCGAGGCCTACGAACGGGCCCTGCAGCTGGCCCGCTGGCGAACCACCGAGGCGGTCGGCGAGGTGCAGCAGCCAGCAGCCGACAACCTGCGGCAATGGTCGACCCTGGTGGAGCTGGCCCCCTCGCCACTGCCCAGCCACGAGCCGATGCCCGTGCTGGCGCCGGTGCTGCGGTCGTTGCAGTACGGCCTGGATGCCGACAACCTGCCGCAGCGCTGGCGCCAGGCCCAAGAGCAGGACTGCACCGAACCTTTCCTCAAGCACCTGCTGGCAATCTGTTGCGACGCTCCCGGACGACACCTGGCGCTGATCGAATGGGCCGTGGCCAACCTGGACTGGCTGACGCCCTGGCAACGCCCGTCCATGACGGCCTTGCAGGAAGGGGTACTGGTACAAGGCCTGTTGCAGCAATATCGCCGAGTGCTGGAAGAACTGCTGGCCGCCGGCCGGGAACGGCCGTTCCTGGAACGCCTGGGCGGCTACTGCGCACAGCCCTGGTTGCAGATCTTCGACCATCGCCAATCCTGGCAAGGCGAGGTCCTGGAACTGTTGCACCAGCAATCCTGGCAGGCGCCGGTGTTCGAAGGGGTATGCCAGCTGTTCGGCTGGGATGAAAAGCGCGGCGCCACCCCGGAACCCGATTGGATGTGGCGAGCGCTGGCCGAGCGCTACCAACAGGAGGCCTTCTACCAGAAGCTAGAGGCCGACGCCGCCAACAACGCGGACACCACGCCCCAGGCCGCAGCCGCGCGGCTGTTCCTGACCCCGCCGTCCCGGCGCCGCCAGGTTGCCCTGGCCCGTCACTTCGAGAGCGAACACTGGCAGGCCTGCCTGGAACTGTCGCATACCCTGGCCTCGCGCTTCCCGGCCCTGGTGGAGCGCCTGCCCCACCACGACCTGTTGTTCTGGAGAAGCCTGGTTCCACGATTGCTCAGTGTGGACAACTGGATTCGTTGCAGTCTCGGCAGCGGCCTGGCCCTGGGCCTGTACTTCATGCCCAAGCCGGGCTACAGCCCTGAGCTGGCGCTGATGCTGGGCCTGGTCTGCAGTGCCATGCTGGGGGTCCTGGGGATCCTCCTGCTCAGCAATTGGCAGCAATTGATTGGCCATTTGCTATTACCGGACCTGTGGTTGACCGAGCGCCTGGTGCCCAAGCGCCTGAATCCAAGGTGCTACTGGCTTATCCTGCGCCACGGTGTGCCGCAGTTGGTGATGCTGGCGCTGTTCGGCTTCTGGCTCGGTCTGCTCGGAATGCTCGGCTACCTGGGCTTCACCCTGATCGGCTGGCTGCACTCGGGACGCATCGGCCAGGCGAACCCGCGGTTCCATGCCCGGCATCCGTGGCTGGGGGCGCTGCATTGGAATCACTTCAGCCCATGGCAGCCGGTGTACCTGCTGCTCATGGTGGTGCTCGTGCGCGCCTGCCAGGTCCATGGCCTGGGCTTTCCCCTGACCCGCCTGATCCCGGGCTAGGTGCCGACGACCGGCTGGATGGCAGGTATTTTTTCAGCGCCGGCTGTCGCTGTGCCCGGCGCTGTACCAGTATGTATTGCCCCCTTGACGGGGTTCACGCTGAAAAGGATCTGAGCATGTTGAAACTCGCAGGACTGAGCCTCGCGCTGGCCGCCATTACGCTGAGCTCCACCACCATGGCCGATGTCGAGGTCGACCTGGGCAGCCCGCAACGGGTAACCCGGCTGTTCGCCTTTCCCAACAACTGCAACGTCATCTGCTATCGCGACTGGACCCTGGAACAGACGGTGGCGCACTACCTGACCCAGAGCGTGCAGCGCGATGGGTATGCCAACGCCAAGGTCAGCGTCAAGACCGCTGGCGACAAGGTCCTGGCCTCGTTCAGCGGGGTTCCGGCGGGCTACGGCAAGCCCCTGGGCGCCTTGCTGGATGCCGGCGACCTGGCCTACAAGGGCGCCAGCCAACTCAACAGCGACGGCAAGTGGGCCTACAGCTGGTACCTGTTCCTGCCGTTGGGCATGGCCCTGGAAAACCGCAAGAGCGTCGAGCTCCTGCACTTCCCGCCGGACTACTCCCTGACCCAGGCCCAGGACTACCTCGAATCGGCTACCACCGATCGCTGGGCCACCCTGCTCACCGCCAACGGCATCGCCGCCGCGCAGACCCCGGCCTACCAGACCATCGTCGACATCGCGCCGATCGCCGCGCCGTCCAATGCCGGCAAGGACCTGGAAGGCGTCTACGGCTACTTCAACAACTACCAGACCACCATGGTCAGGCAGGTCAGCCGGGGCAGCAGCGGCGCCGCCTTGCCGATGGTGGCCTTCGGCGCGCCGGTGCGCAGCTGGCTCAAGCAGCAGTACGGGGTGACGGTGAATGTGCTGGGCCTGGCGCAGATCAGCCCCAGTGCCGGGCTCAAGGTGCCGGTGCTGGGCTCCAACCACCCGAGCTACATCTGGTATGCGGCGGACCCGGCCAACTACGACGACGATGAAACCAAGGCCGATGCCGCGGGCTTGAAGGTGATGGGGCAGGATTTGAGCGCGGCCTGCTGGCAGGCGGGAATGGGCAGCAAGCCGGGTAGCGATGCGCAGGCGCAGTTGAACAGTTGCACCCAGACCTGGCAGGTGACGCAGAAGTCCAAGACCTGCGAGCTGTTCTACACCTCGATCCGCAAGCTGGACCAGCAGCAGGCGGCGGCCAAGTGCGCCAGCGCGGCGGTCAAGAGCCAGTTGCTGCAGCTCCAGTCCCCCGCACCGGCGCCCAGCACCGAAGTGCCACACCTGTGAGGTCGCGCCGGCGTCGGCCCGGACCGGGCCGGCGCTCGCGCTTGAGGTGCCTCAGGGCGAGCCCACCGGGCGCAGGCGGTACTGCGGCGGCAACTGCTCGGGGCCGCTGATGGTGGTATTCAGGCTCTTCCAGCGGCCGTCCTTGATCCCGTAGATGCAGCCGTGGATCGACAGGCTCTGCCCGCGATGCCAGGCGTTCTGCACGATGCTGGTGTGACCGACGTTGGCCACTTGCTGGATCACGTTGAGTTCGCACAGGCGGTCGACCCGTTCCTCTTCCGTGGCCAGGGCCCCCAGCGCGTCACGGTGCTCGTAGTAGAGGTCGCGGATCGAACGCAGCCAACCGTCGATCAAGCCCAGCTGGCGGTCCTGCATCGAGGCCCGCACACCGCCGCAGCCATAGTGGCCGGTGACCAGGATGTGCTTGACCTTGAGTACGTCCACCGCGTACTGGATCACCGACAGGCAGTTGAGGTCGGTGTGCAGCACCACATTGGCCACGTTACGGTGGACGAACAGGTCGCCCGGCAACATGCCGACAATCTCGTTGGCCGGCACCCGTGCATCCGAACAGCCGATCCACAGGTACTCCGGGGTCTGCTGGCGGGCCAGCTTGGAGAAGAACTCCGGATCCTGCTGCTTGATCGCTTCGGCCCAACGCTCGTTGTTATCAATCAGGTCTTGTAGTTCGTTCATGCTGTGAAGCCTCAGGAATGATGCGCAGGTTTGACAGACGACCTCCGGCCGGGGTCACGCCCGATGCGGCAGATACCGGTCATCCCATGCGGGGGAATCTTCGCCAAGGGGGCCGGTCCACCCCTACAAGCCCCTGAAGTTCGAGGACCTTCCATGACTGAACCACGACGCCCCTACAACGAGCCCCAACCCGAGCCCATCGACGACGACCAGGATCGCATGGGCTCCATGGAGGAACTGCATTTCGATGACCAGGCCCCGGTGGCTGGCAGCGACGGCCCGGCCACCGAGGACGGGTCCACTGCTAACGACTTGAGCCCGGAGATCCTGACGCCGGAGGATGGCGCCCGCTCCGTCCGGGAGAAAGGGGCCAGCCGCCCCGCCGATTGGGACCTGAGCATCGTCGACGATGCTCAGATCGGTGGTGGCTCGGGCCAGGATGAAGCCGAGTTGGCCAGGCGCAAGCCACTGGATCGCCAGCGCTGAGGAAAGCGCTGGCCTGGCGCGGCTCAATCCACCAGGGTACAGGCCATGACCAGCGCGTCTTCGCGCCCGCCCACCGCCGGGTAGTAGTCGCGGCGGCGCCCGACCTCGTTGAAGCCGTAGCGCTCGTACAACCGATAAGCGGTCTGGTTGCTGGAGCGCACTTCCAGGAAGCATTCCCGGGCGTCCTTCTGGTAAGCGCGTTTCATCAACGCCTCCAGCAACTGCAGGCCCAAACCGCGGCCCTGGTTTTCCGGCTTGACCGTGATGTTCAACAGGTGGGCCTCGTCGATGATCACCTGGATCACCCCGTGCCCCACTTGCTGGCTGCCTTCGAACATCAGCCAGACTTCATAGGATTTGAAGGCGTCCATGAAGATGCCGCGGGTCCAGGGGTGGCTGAACGCGGCATATTCGATCTTCAGGATGGCATCCAGGTCCGCCTCGGTGGCCAGGCGGAAGGTCAACGCGTCACTCATCGCTACTCTTACTCATCATTGCTTTTCCAGCGCGCCATCAACCGGCGCATGGCTTGCCAGACATCGGCCTTGCGCTGTGGCTCTTCCATCAACAACTCCAGCCCGGGCAAGGCCCAGGCCGAACCCAGGCCTTCGACCTCCAGTTCGCGATTGTAGGCCTCGGCATCGGCCTCGCCGGCAAAACGTATGGCCGGCAGGCCCACCAGCCACAGGCAGGCACAGGGTTGTTCTTCGACCCGCATGCCGACGAAGGCCTGGACGAAATCCCGTGCGGCCTCGGGTCCCTGGTCCAGGTTGCCACGGGTCAGGCGCGGCCAGCGCACCGGCTCGGCGAGGATCTGCGGGCTGTCCGGCAGGCCGGCGGCGCGCAGCATGTCCTTGAGCAACAGGTAGGCCGGGTCGCGGCTCTGGAACGCCTCGCCGGTGGGCAGCTCCACCAGCAACAGGCAACGGCCGGCCCGCAGCAGTTGCAGGGCGAAGCGCGGCGGTGGGACCACCGGCGCCTTGACCACGGGGGCGGCTTCCTCATCCTCGACCACAGGCTTGGCGGCCGGGCGGGCAGAGGCCGCAGCCGGGCGCGGCACTTCGATTTTCGGCCGATCGACACTGCGCGTCACCGGGGCCGCCGCGACTTGGGCCTCGACGACGGGCGCAGGCGGCGCCTCCACCACCGGCTCCGGCAAAACCAGCAGTTCGGGGCGCGAGGGGGCGGCAAAGGGCAATTCGCTGCGCGGCAACCAGCTGACCACCTGCATGGCGGACAGATAAGCGCGACGACGGGACTCGATAAGCAAGGGTCGGCCACTTGTGGATAACTGAGGTGGGGGATTCTACCGTCCTTCGCCGAAGATCGCCCGCAGTTGATGCAGCGCAAAAGCGACAGTCCGTCTCCTTAACTGGATGCAGGGTGAATCGCCAGCCCCCTGATGCAGTACAATCGCCGCTTTTCATTTGCCAACCAGCCGGCCATTCCGATGATCGAACCCAAGCGCGTGTTGCGCGCCCTCGCCGAACACTGGGCACTTCTGGAGCCACTGTGCGAGCACTTCGACCAAGGCACCCTGAGTCTTGCCGAACTGCGTTCACAACTGGCCACCCAGCAACTGGACAGTACGCCCCAGGACATCACCAACCTGCTGGACGTATGGATACGCCTGGACATCCTGGTCCCGGTGGCGAAAAGCCCGAACCGCTTCGAGCTCAACGCGCAGATCCACGACTTCCTCGCCTACCTGCGGCGTGAACACCGCCTGGGCCTGTGCCTGGAGATCGAAGCCTACCTGCGCCACCTGGAGCGCCTGGCAGGCTACATCCAGGATGCCTTCGAGATCCGCGACGGCCACGACCTGGCGCGCCAGCTGCGCCTGCTGGACATGCGCGTACGCGATGTCCTGAAGAAACTCGCCAACGACGAACAGGCCCTGGTGGCGGTGGCCGAACGGGCCAAGACCAGCGACCGGCAGATCCCCCTGCGCCAGCGCTACGCCGAGGTGCTGGCCACCTGGGACGAATACGTCGAGCCGATGATCCAGCTGGTGAACGCCGACGGCGCCTTCGAGCAGGGCGTGCGCAAGGTGGAGAACGTGCTGCTGCGCATGCTCACCGAACAGCAGCGCCTGGGCCACCTGGTGGACGACGACATGCTGCTGCGCACCCACGCGCGGATCCTGGAGATGCAGACCAGCGCCCAGCTGACCCTGCGCCATGCCCGGGAACTGCTGCTGCCGCTGCGCGAGGAGGCCCGCCGACACAACGCCGTGACCCGTGGCGCGGCCCTGGCCCTGTCGGTCATCCGCCGCAAGGGCATCGATGCGGTGCCCCAGGCGGCGATGCCGATGTTCACCCGCCCGCAGAGTACCTTCCTCGGCAGCTCCGGCCAGGTGGAGGCCTATGTCTACGCCCTGGCCCGCTTCGAGCCCAAGCCGGCGCGCTTCCCCAAGGCCCACAAGACCCACAAGGGCCTGGCCCCCAAGGCGCCGCGCACGGTCCGGGAAATGCTCGAGCGTTGCGAGAACGCCCTGCCGATGCCGGACCTGATGAGCTGGCTGCTGGACCAGGAACCGGACGGCGCCACCGACGAGCTGCTGTACTGGTTCTCCCGCCTGTCCCGGGAAAAACGCTTCAAGCGCGAGCGTCTCGAACGCCGCGAATACCACACCCAGGAGCACCAGGTCAGCCTGCGCTCCTTCGCCCTGCTCTCGGCTCGCGACGACCAGCCCGAGCAAACTGCGAGTAATGCCAATGCATCTTGATCTTTCCGAACTGTCCCAGCTGGCGCCGATCTTCCGCGAGCTGTTCAAGGGCTACCACGTCAGCCGCCGCGATCCGGAGCTGTACGCGCAACTGTCGAACTTCCAGGACCAGTACCGCACCCTGTTCAAGGCCCTGGGCTTCGAGCTGGTGTGCGATACCCGCGGCTTCTATTACTTCGTGCCGGAAAACGCCGCGGCGCAGGTGAACAAGACCGCCCAACGCCTGGCGCTGTTCACCTTCATCCTGGTGGAGCACCTGGCCGACCAGGGCCGCGACCCGATCGCCGTGCTCGACGGCGGCAGCCTGGGCCGCGACGAGCTGCCCTCGCTGCTGGACAAGTACCGCGACCTGTTCATCCAGGCCGAGGTCCAGACCCAGGAAGAACTGGAAGAGAAGATCATGCGCCGCATGACCCAACTGGGCTTCGCCCTGGAGGAACCGGGGATCTACCGCTTCCTGCCGCCGATGCACCGCTTCCTCGACGTCTGCCTGTCGGTACAGCAAGACCGCGACCTGGCGGCCAGCCTGCACAGCGTGCTGCCATTGCCGACCCCGGTGCTGGTGGACGAGGACAGCGACGAGAAACTGCTGCAAACCGATGACCCGCTGGACCTGAGCGAATTCGACGAGTCCGAGGAAAGTGAAGAAGACGCGCTGGCCCGGGCCATCGCCGAAGAACAGGAGCTCGACGCATGAGCAAGGAACGCTACGGCATCCGCCGCTTTGCCCTTTTGAACACCGCTGGCTACAGCCTGGGCCTGTTCCCCCTGGAAGAGCCGCTGTCGGTCTACGGCGCGAACAACCTGGGCAAGTCGGCGTCGATCAACGCCCTGCAATTCCCGATCCTGGCGCGCATGTCGGACATGAGCTTCGGCAAGTACAGCCTGGAGCAGTCGCGGCGCTTCTACTTCGCCTCCGACACCAGCTACATCCTGGTGGAAGTCTCGCTGCCCCACGGCCCCCACGTCATCGGCGTGTCGGGACGCGGCCCGGGTGGTGGCTTCGGCCACCAGTTCTTCGCCTACGCCGGGCAACTGGACCTGGCCCACTACCAGAAGGACGACACCTGCCTGCGGCAAAAAGAGCTGTTCACCAACCTGGAGCGCCATGGCCTGAAGGCCTACGAGCTCAAGCCCGATGAACTGCGGCGCCTGCTGGTCGGTGGCCACACCTCGATCCCGCTGGACCTGACGCTGATCCCGCTGCGCTCCACCAGCGAGCAGAGCCTGAAGACCTTCCGCGCGCTGTTCATCAACCTGCTGCACATGCGCGAGATCACCGCGGCCAAGCTCAAGCAGCTGTTCCTCGATGCCTTCGAGCACAGCCTGCGCTCGGGCAGTGTCGACTACATCGCCGCCTGCGACGAGGCGTTCCGCGATGTGCGGCGCATGGAGCAGGACTACAACTCGCTGGTGGCCGCCGGCCCGCTGGTCGAGGCCCTGGCCAGCGGCGTGAAGCAACGGGATATCCTGCGCGGCAAGCTGCATCGCCTGTCGCCGCTGCTGGACTCGCTGCTGGGCACCTGGTCGGACTACGCCAGTGCGCGCAAGGAAGAGCTGACCATCCAGGCCGAGCACTACCGCAACGAGCAGGACGCCCTGCAGAACGACCAGCGCAACAGCACCCAGGAAATGATGCGCCTGGAGCGGGAAATCACCGGCACCCAGCGCTGGCTGGGCGAGCTGTCGGTGCTCAAGCACCGCTTCGCCCTGGTGGATGACGTCAAGGTCCTGGAGCAGCAACTGCTGGCGGCCAAGGATGCCCACGACGAACTGGCCGGCGCCTTGGCCCAGTCCCGGCAGTTCTCCGCCGAAGACCTGGAAGAGCGCCTGCGCGACCTGGAAAAACGCCTGAAGTCGGTGAAGCAGCAGCTCGACCACGCCGATAACAACAGCTACGCCCGCCTGCGCGAGGAGTTCTCCCAGCAAGATGTGGAACGCCTGATGCGCCTGTTCAACAGCGCGCTGTTCAGCCTGCCCCTGGGCGAGCACGGCATCGCCCTGGACGACAATGGCGACTGGGTGAAGTCCGTGGAGCTGATCCTCGATGGCTTCAAGGGCGAGCGTTTCGAAGTGCCGGGGCTGTCCATCGACATCTCCCATATCGAACCACCGGCGCTGCAGGCCCTGGCCGACCGCGCGGCCCTGCGCGACCAGAAGGAGCGCCTGGAGAAGGAGCTCAAGCAGCTCAAGACCCAGGCCGCCGTGGCTGCCGACCGCGCCGCGAGCAAGACCCAGACCGAAGCCCTGTACCAGCAGGTACTGGATGCGCAGAAAGCCCTGGAAGACTTCCGCCGGACCCAGACCCTGAGCGCCGAGGAAGGCGAGAAGCTGGAGCAGCTGGCACAGATGGAAGCTGCCCAGGACGAACTCAAGCGCTCCAGCGATGCCTTCACCGAGCGCGTCCAGCAACTGTCGGCCAAGCTGCAACTGGTGGGTCGCCAGATCAGCGACATGGAAGCCAAGCAGCGTACGCTCGACGACGCCCTGCGCCGTCGCCAGCTGCTGCCGGCGGACCTGCCGTTCGGTACACCGTTCATGGACCCGGTGGACGACTCCATGGACAACCTGCTGCCGTTGCTCAACGACTATCAGGACAGCTGGCAGGGCCTGCAGCGGGTCGATGGCCAGATCGAAGCACTGTATGCCCAGGTGCGCCTCAAGGGCGTGGCCAAGTTCGACAGCGAGGATGATGTCGAGCGTCGCCTGCAACTGCTGATCAACGCCTATTCGCACCGCACCGAAGAAGCCCTGACCCTGGGCAAGGCCCGCCGGGCGGCGGTCACCGACATCGCCCGGACCCTGCGCAACATCCGCAGCGACTACGACAGCCTGGAACACCAGCTGGCGCTGTTCAACCGCGAGATCAACAAGCGCCAGGTTTCCAACCTGCAGAGCTTCCGCATCGTCCTGGCGCCGAACAAGGAAGCGCTCAAGCACATCGACCAGATCATCCACAGCGCCGGCCAGTACGAGGAAGGCGAGACCCTGTCGGTGTTCGACCTGAGCCAGAGCGCCGAGCAGGACAACAAGAACGAAGAGGCCAAGGAGTACCTGGCGCGGCTGGTGGCGGCCAACCACAACCAGCTGGGCCTGAAGGACCTGTTCGAGCTGGCGTTCGAAATCACCAAGGTCAACGGCCAGCCGGTGATCCATACCGACATCGATGGCGCGGCGTCCAACGGCACCACCATGACCATCAAGGCGCTGACCAACATGTACCTGTTGCTGCACTTGATGGACCGCGACCAGGCCGGGCGTATTCGCCTGCCCTACTACCTCGACGAGGCGGCGGACATCGACGAGCGCAACCAGGCGGCGCTGCTCGAGACCAGCCTGCAACTGGGCTTCGTGCCGATCCTGGCCAGTGTCAAGCCGCAGGTTTCGGCCCAGGTGGCCATCGACCTGGAAGGCGGTAGCGGCCCGAACGGCATCTATATCGATGAAGCGGACTGGAAGTTCATCCGGCGCCACGACCAGGTCAAGGCGGTGATGAACGAACAAGCCCTGGATGAAGCACAGGCGGCATTGGACGAAGCCTGATTTCCCTGCGCTGAAACACAAAGGCCGCCCTCTTGCGAGGGCGGCCTTTTTTGTTGGTTCGGCGCTAGCGCGTCACCGGGACCGCGGGTTGCTTGCCTAGGGGAATCTTCGGCGCCCAGGTCAGCCATTCGTCTTCGAACTGGTCGAACAGCGGAAAAGTCTGCTCGGGTCGCGCCGGGTTGCCCATGCGCTCGCCCTCCGGGGTGGCGAAGGCGATGCCGCCCTGGATCAGGGTCTCGAGGGATTCAGTACGCACGGTTGCGCCCTTGAACAAGCCGAAATCCACGCCAAAGCCGCTGCTGTTCCAGAAGCGCGTGCCACCGCGTACCAATGGCGCGTACTTGGGCTCGATCAGGATATGAATCAGGACTCGATCAGCCGTTTGCCCCAGCTCGTAGCCGGTGACCTTGCCCACCGTTATCTCGCGGTAGGTCACTGGCACGCCGATCTTCAGCGATCCACGCCGGGCAGCGCTCAGCACCAGGCTCAAGCCGGGCTCCTGGACACTGGCGTGTGGCGGCTGCGGCAGGGCCACGAAGCTGGTTTGCGCGCCGAGGTTTTTCTCGGGCGGCTGGACCTCGATGTACTGGCCGGTGACCAGGGTCTCCAGGTTCGAGGTCTTCATCAAACCCAACTCGGGCTTGACCACCCAGAACTGGCTGCCAACCCGCGCGATACGCTCGGGCACCTCGGTGATCCGCGCCTTGAGCATCACCGACTGCATATCGGGGCTGAGGGTGACTTGCTCGAGCTTGCCCACATCCAGGCCCTTGAAGCGCACCGGAGTGCCGGCGCGCAGGCCATCGGCGCGATCGACCTTGATCTGCACCACGATGCCGCGCTGCGCTGCCTCTTCCTGGTTGGCGAACAGGCGGAACCGCGGAATGCGCTTTTTCAGCGGCACGTCGGGTATTGGCGTCTCGAAGGCGATGCCGCCGGCCATCAAGCTTTGCAACGATTCGCTCTTGATCTGGATACCGCCGGTCAGCCCTCCGGTAAGGGTGATGCCGCTGACGTTCCAGAAGCGGGTCGAACCGTTGACCAGTTTCTCGTACTCCTTCTCGATGTGAACGCCGATCACCAGCTGCTTACGGGTATGGGAGAACTGGTAGCTCTGCACGGCTCCGACCTTGACCTGTTTGTAGAGGATGGGGCTGCCGACCTCCAGGGAACCGAGATTGTCGGTGAACAGCACCATATGCAGGCCCGGTGTGCGCAAGTCCAGCGGTGGTGCCTTGGCCCGTGCCTCGAATTCACGCTGCGGCGCCGCGCCTTTGTCGCCCGGGCGGACGGCGATGTAGTTGCCCTTGAGCAGGGCCTCCAGGCCGGTGATGCCCGCCAGGGTGATGGATGGCTTGACGGTCCAGAACTGGGTGCCCTGCACCAGGTAGTCTTCGGCCAGCGGGTCGAGGGTCAGTTCGGCGGTGGCACTGGTCAGGTCGGCATCGACTTTCAGGGCTTTCAGGCTGCCAACCTGGATGCCCTTGTACATCACTGGCGTGTGTCCGGCCTGCAGGCCTTCGAAATCGCTGAGCTTGACCTTGACCCGGATCCCCGCCTGGGCGGCGTCGAAGTCTTCGTAGAGGCGGAACGGCAGGTTCGGGTCGGTCGGCGGGCTGTCCTTGCGGTTTTCCGGAGTGGCGAAGGCAATGCCGCCAGCGACGATGCTGGCCAGGGATTCGCTGCGGATCTTCAGACCGCTCAGGTTGGCGTCGACGCTGATGCCGCTGGCGTTCCAGAAGCGTGTGTGCTTGCGCACCAGGCTGGCGTAGGTCGGCTCGATGTAGACCTTGAGTTCGACAGTGCTCTGGTCTTCGGAGAGCAGATAGCTCTTGATCTGCCCGACCTGGATCTGTTTGTAGAACACCGGGCTGCCACGGGTCAGCGAGCCCAGGCGCTCGGCCTTGATGGTCAGGTGCAGGCCGGGCTTGGCATCGGACAGAGGCGGCTCTTCGACCAGCGCGGTGAACTTGCGGGTCGGCTCTCCACCTTCTCCCGGGCTCACGGCGATGTAGTTGCCCGAGACCAGGGTTTCCAGGCCAGTGATACCGGCCAGGCTGACGCTAGGCTTGACCAGCCAGAAGCGCGTGTTGGTCTTCAGGTACTGCTCGACATCCTTGCTCATCTCGACGGTGGCGACCACGCCCTTGGAGCTGCCCTCGTCATCCAGTTCCAGGGACTTGACCTTGCCCACGGGCATGCCCTTGTAAAACACCTCGGTCTTGTTGGCCTGGACGCCTTCGCCGCTTTCAAAGCGCAGCTGGATCAGGATCCCGGTCTCGCTGTAGGCGCGCCAGCCCAGCCAGCCACCAATGACCAGGGCGATCAGGGGCAGCACCCAGATGGCCGACCAATTGGAAGCCGGTCGGGTTTTGGCAGTAGGCAAATCACTCATGGTCGTCGTCCGACTCCGTGTTGTCCCAGATCAGTCGGGGATCGAAGGTTATCGCAGCCATCATGGTGAGGATCACCACGCTGGCAAAGGCGACCGCACCGAGGTTGGCTTCGATGCTGGCCAGCCGGCCAAAGTTGACCACCGCCACCAGGATGGCGATGACGAAAATATCCAGCATCGACCAGCGGCCGATGAATTCGATGAAGCGATACATGACGATCCGCTGCCTAGCCGACAGCGGTTGGTGGCGTTGCACCGAGAACAGCAGCAAGGCGATACCCACCAGCTTGAAGGTCGGCACCAGGATGCTGGCGACGAATACCACCGCGGCGATGGGGATCATGCCGTGCTGCACTAACTGGATGACACCCGACATGATGGTGCTGGGGCTGCCTTGGCCCAGGGCGCTGACCGTCATGATCGGCAGGACGTTGGCCGGGATATAGAGGATTGCAGCCGTGATCAGCAGTGCCCAGGTCCGCAGGATGCTGTTGGGACGACGGGCGTGGACCTTGGCTCCACAACGTGTGCAGGACTGGCTGTGACTGTCGGCCTGCTGCCGGTTCAACTCATGGCATTCGGTACAAATCAGGATGCCCGCATCAATCGCCCGCATGCACGTCTTCTCCGGATAACGCCTGCCAGACCTGGTGTGGCGACATCACCACTTCCAGCCAGACCTGGATCAACAGCAACGCGATAAAGCACACCAGGCCCAGGCCCACGGTAATGGACGCCATGTCGGCCAGCTTGACGATGGCCACCAGCACGCCCATGAGGTAGACCTCGAGCATGCCCCAATCGCGCAGGTGGTGATAAATACGATAGAGCAACAGACCGTAGCTTCGACCGATGCACCAGCGAATGCTCAACAGGACCAACAACTGGCAGATCAGCTTCAACAACGGGATGCCCATGCTGCAGAGGAACACCACCACCGCCACGCCTTGCATGCCCGTGTCGAACAGCCCTAGAACTCCACTCCAGACCGTATCGTCGGAAGACTGCCCCATGAGATCGAGCTGCATGATGGGTAGGAAATTGGCCGGCACATAAAGCAGCAAGGCGGCGATCACCAGGGCCAGGCTGCGTTGGACGACGTTGTGCCGGTGGGCATACAACTCGTAGCCGCAACGCGGGCACTGGGCTTTTTCGCCAGGGGCGAGTCTTGGCTTGCGCATCAGCAAGTCGCACTCATGGCAGGCGACCAGATCATCCAGCGGCAATTCCGACACCCCGGGGGTATCAACCGGATCCAGCATAGAGGGCTCGGGAACGGGGGGAAAATAGCCACTATTCTAGTGTTCCGATTCGAAAATAACTGTGCAAATTTGTCCTCGAATCGGAATATTTTCCC
>NZ_JBJJLO010000070.1:0-34257 GCF_046230915.1 Pseudomonas sp. KCJK8993 | reverse complement strand
TTGAAACCGACCCCTTCCAGCAACTCGAGCAACTCATGGAGCGCGGCCACGCCTTCGTCCTGTTGAGCGAGGGCATGCCCGATCCGCAAGAGCGCGCCAGCGAACAGAGCCTGGCCTTGCTCAAGCAGGGATCGTTGTGGATGAAACGCCACAGGGCGGCGCTGCGGCGATGGATCAAGGCGATGATCGTGGTCGCCCCGGAGCCCGAGGCCCAGGCCGGGGTCGAGGCCTTTGCCGGCAATTACGAGAAGTTCTGGGGGTATCCGCTGTTGCACAGCGCCTCGCCATTGGCGGCGGCGCACCTGGCCCAGCGCCTGCTCACCCCGTCACGTAACAACCAGCACAACTGGTAGGGGCGGCCATCACTCGTGCTGGTGGCCGGGCCAGGTTTCCGTGGGGAAGTAGGCTTCCAGGCCCGGTTCCAGGTGCTCGATCCCGGCCTTGATCCAATAGCAGGTCAGGCGCGAGTAGTTGTCCAGGTCGCCGCGCACCAGGCAGGTGGAACTGTGCCCCGGCCAGCTGAAGCGCAACACTTCGGCTTCGCCCATCACGGCCCGCTCCACCTTGCCGATGGCCGTGGTGGTCTGGCCATTGAGGGTCTTGACCAGGGTCAGGGCCTGGTTCTCGAAGCGGATCACCGCCGTGCCGGAGTAAGTCGGGCCACCGTCGGGCTCCTTGCCGATGAACAGGTAATGCCCGGGCACCAGGCTGTAGTAGATATGCGGTTCGGGAGCCTGGGCGGCGTGGGCGGCCAGGCTGCCCAGCAGCACCCCGAGCAGCGTGGTGGTCAGGCGCGGTAGAAGTGGCATCGGGCTTCGATCCTGTGGGGAGAGGGGGATGATTCCAGACTCGACGGCACAGATAAATACCTGTGCCGTCCGAGGGCACTGCGCTGATCAGGGATGTTCCATCACGACCAGGGCCAGGGTGTCCGGTTCCAGGGCCTCGAACAGATGGGCGCTGCTGGCGCTGTACTTGATGTAGTCGCCGGGCTCCAGGCTCAGCGGCTGGTCCAGCGGGCCGGCCAGGGCTCGGCCGCGGCACAGCAGCACATGCTCCACCGTACCCGGTGGGTGGGCCCGGGAGTGTCGGGGCCGACCGGGCTGGGCGAGCACCCGGTACAGGTTGCGCTGCGCCCCGGGCGGGCAGTTGTCCAGCAGCGTGGCGGCATAGGGTGCATCTTCGGCGTGCACGGTCATGCCTTCGTGCGCGCGGATCACCTTCAACTGCGGGGCGGGCTGCTCCAGGAACTTGGTGACATGCAAGCCCATGGCCATGGCCAAAGCCCACAGTGTCTCGATGCCGGGATTGCCCACCCCGCCTTCCAGTTGCGACAGGGTGGATTTCGCCACCCCGGCCCGCTTGGCCAGCTCCGAGACGGACAATCCAGCGTTCAGGCGTTCGCGCTTGATGGCATGGGCCAGCAGGCCGATGGGGGACAGTTCGTGCATTTCGTTCGTTTTATCGTTCATAACGTCTATTAAATCATCCTTGAAGTGCTTGACGGGCATAAATCGTTCTGTTCATTATGTCGATCTATCGTTCGTTTTAGTGAATATCGCTCGTCGTGTCCCGGAGTTTCTCATACCGGGTCGCCCCCGGGCGCCAGCAAATAGGAAGCACAGGATGCAGACCAAGACTCGCGGAACCCTGGAAATGCTCGCGGCCATGGCCATTTCCGGCACCGTGGGCTGGCTGGTGGTGGGCTCGGGGCAGGCGCCCTGGGTGGTGGTGTTCTGGCGCTGTGTATTCGGGGCGCTGGCGATGCTGCTGGCTTGCGCCGGCCTGGGCCTGTTGCGTGGCTTGCGCCTGAGCGGGCGCCAAGTGGCGCTGATCGCCCTGGGCGGCTGCGCGCTGATGCTCAACTGGGTGTTGTTGTTCAGCGCCTACAGCCAGGCGTCGATCGCGGTGGCCACCGTGGTCTACAACACCCAGCCGTTCATGCTGGTGGCCTTGGGGGCATTGCTGTTCGGCGAGCGCCTGACGCCGGGCAAGCTCGGCTGGCTGGCCCTGGCCTTCGCCGGGATGCTGTCCATCGTCTATGCCCGGCCTGCCTCGGGGATGGTCGGCGGCGACTACCTGCTTGGTGTCCTGCTGGCCCTGGGCGCGGCCTTCTTCTATGCCATCGCCGCGGCCACCACCAAGCATCTGCGCGAAGTCCCGGCGCCGTTGATCGTGCTGCTGCAGATGCTGCTCGGCATACTGCTCAGCGCGCCCTTCGCGCTGGTTTCGCTGCCAGCGCCCGCCGGCGAGGCCTGGTTCTACCTGGTGACCATCGGCGTGATCCACACCGGCTTGATGTCGACCTTGCTCTATGGCGCCATCCAGCGGCTGTCCACGGTGCTGGTGGGGGCCTTGTCGTTCATCTATCCGCTGGTGGCGGTGCTGGTGGACTGGCTGGTTTTCGGCCACCGACTGGGTTGGCTGCAGGTCCTGGGCGGCGCGGCCATCCTGCTGGCCGCTGCCGGGCTCAATCTCGGTTGGAACCTGCGCCTGCGCAGCATCCGCCAGGGTAGGGCGACATGGGACTGAGCCTGCGCCTGCTGGACTTTCCCTATGCCCAGGCGTGGCAGTTGCTGCATTGCCTGGCCCACCTGCAACCGTGCCTGGGGGATTGGCTGGTGGCCGGGCAGACCCACCTGTTCGTCGAACCACCAAGGTTCTATAGCCGCTAGGAGGCGAGCGGTCGGCACGTCCATTGCCGGCATTAATGCGAAGCATTACTATTCCCGCCCCATCTTTCCAGCGCATCGCGATGACAGCCAAGCCGCCCCGCAGACCAGGCTTTTTCGAGCATTACGAAGAGTTGATCGGCACCTGGACCCGGCGCTTGCGCAATCGCCAGCAGGCCGAGGACCTGGCCCACGACACCTTCGTCCGGGTGCTGGAATCCGACGCCGCCAGCGTGCAACAGCCGCGGGCCTACCTGCACCAGACCGCGCGCAATATCGCCGTGGATGCCTTTCGCCGTGAAGACCGGCGCGCCGGCCTGGAAGAACACCAGGCCCAGCTTGGCGTGTCGCCCAGCGGCGATCCCGAACATTTCATGCAGGCGTTGCAATTGGCCGCGTCGGTCGAACGGGCCTTGGGCGAATTGCCGGTGAACTGCCGCAAGGTGTTCGTCTGGCAGAAGATCGAGGGCCTGACCCAGGCCGAGATCGCCGAGCGCCTGGGGCTGTCAAAAAACATGGTGGAAAAGTATATGATCCGCACCCTGCGGCACCTGCGCGAGCGCCTGGATGGGCCGCTGCCATGAATCCCAAGGCTTCTTCACCCTCTGCCAAACAGGAATCCGCATGATGGACAGCCGCGCTTGTGCCTGTGGACAGGCCAGGGTTCGCGATGAGGCGGCGCAGTGGTTCGTGCGCCTGCAAGAGCCCGGGCTGAGCCAGGAACAACAGGCGGATTTTAACCACTGGTTGGTCGAGCACCCGCAACACCGCCATGAGTGGCAAGTGCTGCAGTCGTTGTGGGCCGCTGCCGAGCTGGTGCCGGTGGCGCGCTTGCAGGCCCTGTGCGCCGAGCCTGCGGCAACCGGCAGGCGGCGCCCGTGGTGGCGCGTCGCCGCGGCCGCTGCGGTGCTGGCCGTGGCGGTGGCCCTGGGTACGTTCAGCGGCCTGGGCCCGACGACGTCCTATAGCGCCAGCTTCGCCACCGCCCTGGGCGAGCGGCGCCTGGTGGCCTTGCCCGACGGTTCGCAGGTCGAACTCAACAGCCGCAGCCGGCTTGAGGTCCGTTATGCCCAGGACCAGCGCCTGGTGGAGCTGGAGGAGGGCGAGGCCCTGTTCAGCGTCGAGCACGACAGCGCCCGACCCTTCGTGGTGAATGCCGGCCCGGGCAAGGTCACGGTGACCGGGACCCGTTTCGACGTGCGCCGCGATCCGCAACAGACTCGGGTCGTGGTGGCCCAGGGGCGAGTCAAGGTCCAGGGCCGGCAGGCTGGCGTCGATGACTTCATCACCCTGACCCCGGGCCTTGGGACCCATGTCGACGCCCAGGGCCGGGTGGCCACGGCCTACGCGGTGAATCCCGAGAATTCGACGGCCTGGCGCCACGGCAAGCTGGTGTTCGACAACGCCCGGCTGGCCGATGTGCTGGCCGAGGTCGCGCGCTACCGCCAGCAGCCGTTGCACCTGGCCAGCCCGGCGCTGGGTGAATTGCGCCTGACCAGCGTATTCAAGTCCGATGACACCGACGCCCTGCTCAAAGCCTTGCCGAGCATCCTGCCGGTGGCGGTACGCACCCGGGCCGACGGCAGCCAGGAAATTTTTTCCCGTTAGATTCAGGTTTTTTTTCAGTTCGTCGTCTTCTTGTCCAACGCAACTGGTTTGCATTAACAGACGCACCCTGGTGCGATCCACGGGACAGCCGCCGACGTGACGAAAATAACCGTTCTTCCTGCCGTATCACCCTTGCCCACCCGCCGCTGGCTGCCTCTGGCGCTGGCCCTGGCGGTGTCGGCCGCATGGCCCCAGGCCCAGGCCGCACAGGGCACCAATGCCATCCACATCCAATCCCAGCCCTTGGGCCAGGCCCTGGGCCAGCTGGGTTTGCAGACTTCGCTGCAACTGTTCTTCAGCCCCGAGCTGGTGGCCGGCAAGCAGGCCCCGGCGGTGGAGGGCCACCTCTCCCCGGAGCAGGCCCTGGGCCAGTTGCTCCAGGGTAGCGGCCTGCAGTACCGGATCGACGGCAGCTCGGTGACCTTGAGCCCGGCCCCGGCTGCCGCCGCCGGTAGCCTGCAACTGGACTCCACCAGCATCAGCGTGGTGGGCGATTGGCTGGCCGATGCCGATGCCGAGAAAGTCCGGAACCATCCGGGGGCACGCACGGTGATCCGCCGCGAGGCCATGGTCGAGCAGGGCGCGATGAACGTCGGCGATGTGTTGCGCCGGGTGCCGGGGGTGCAGGTGCAGGACGCCAACGGTACTGGTGGCAGCGATATCGCCCTCAACGTCGGCGTGCGTGGCCTGACCTCGCGCCTGTCGCCGCGCTCCACGGTGCTGATCGACGGTGTGCCGGCGGCCTTCGCCCCCTACGGCCAGCCGCAGTTGTCCATGGCGCCGATTTCCTCGGGCAACCTGGACAGCATCGATGTGGTGCGCGGCGCCGGTTCGGTGCGCTACGGGCCGCAGAACGTCGGCGGGGTGATCAACTTCGTGACCCGGGCCATTCCGGAGAAAGCCACCGGGGAAATCGGCACCACCCTGGAAACCTCGCGGCGCGGTGGTTGGAAGCATATCGACACGGCGTTCCTCGGCGGCACTGCCGACAACGGCCTGGGGGTGGCGCTGCTGTATTCCGGGGTCAATGGCAACGGTTATCGCGAGCGCAACAACGGCAACGACATCGACGACGTGATCCTCAAGACCCACTGGGCGCCCACCGACCAGGACGATTTCTCGCTGAACCTGCATTACTACGATGCCACCGCCGACATGCCCGGCGGCCTGACCCAGAAGCAGTACGACGCCCACCCCTACGACTCCGACCGGGACTGGGACAATTTCAGTGGCCGGCGCAAGGATGTGTCGTTCAAGTACTTGCGCCAGGTGGACGACCGTACCCAGTTCGAGGTGCTGACCTACTACTCCGACAGCTTCCGGGGCAGCAACATCGCCGCCCGCGACCAGAAGACCCTGGTGTCCTACCCGCGCACCTACTACACCTTCGGCATCGAGCCCCGGGTGTCCCAGGTGTTCGACCTCGGGCCCACCACCCAGGAGGTGAGTGTGGGTTATCGCTACCTGAAGGAAGGCATGCATGAGCAGGCCAGTCGCGTGGCCCTGGTGAACAACCAGCCGGTGCTGACCAAGGATTCCGATGGCCACGTCTACCAGGATCGCACCGGCGGCACCGAGGCCCATGCCTACTACATCGACGACAAGATCGACGTCGGCAACTGGACCATCACCCCGGGTATCCGCTTCGAGGACATCAGCACCCGCTGGCATGACCGGCCGGTGCCGGGCACCGATGGCGCGCGGGTCCAGGAGAAGCGCCGCAGCATCGACAGCAACGAGGCGTTGCCGGCCCTGAGCCTGATGTACCACCTGTCCGATGCCTGGAAGCTGTTCGCCAACTACGAGACCTCCTTCGGCAGCCTGCAGTACTTCCAGCTGGGCCAGGGTGGCAAGGGCGACCAGACCGCCAATGGCCTGAGTCCGGAGAAGGCCAAGACCTACGAAATCGGCACGCGCTACAACGACGATGCCTGGGGTGGCGAGGTGACGCTGTTCTACATCGACTTCGACGATGAACTGCAATACATCAGCAACGACGTGGGCTGGACCAACCTCGGCGCCACCAAGCACCAGGGCCTGGAAACCTCCATGCACTACGATCTCGCTGCCCTGGACCCGCGCCTGGACGGCCTGACCGCCAACGCCGGCCTCACCTATACCCGGGCCAGCTACGAAGGCCAGATCCCCGGTTTCAAGGGCCGCGACCTGCCGTTCTATTCGCGCCAGGTGGCCACCCTCGGGCTGCGCTACGACATCGACCACTGGACCTACAACATCGATGCCTTCGCCCAGTCCGGGCAGCGCTCGCCGGGCACCGGGGTGAAGAGCAACGGCAGCTTCACCGGCCACTACATCACTGAGGGCAGCGCCGACGGCCAGTACGGCGACATGCCCGGTTATGTGCTGTGGAACATCCGTGGTGGCTATGACTTCGGCCCGCAGCTGTCGAACCTCAAGCTGGGCGCCGGGGTGAAGAACGTCTTCGACCGCCAGTACTACACCCGCTCCAGCGACAACAACTCGGGGATCTACGTGGGCGCGCCACGGACCTTCTTCGTCCAGGCCAGCGTCGGTTTTTGAGACGTACCGCCGCTGCTGGCTTTGTGTAGCCGCTGCCGCAGGCTGCGTACGGCTGCGCAGCAGACGCTGGTGTTGTCGGCGCGTCGGGCCTGGCACGCCGGGTGCTGCGCCCCCGTGCGCAGCTTCGCAGGCTCAACAGCGGCTACCTGGCCGGGGTGCTCAGACCTTGAGCACCCTGCCGCTGGCGGCCACTGCCAGGAGCGCCGCGGCGATCAGGCCGAAGGCCGCGCTCAGGCTGCTGCCATGGGCGATGAAGCCGATCACCGCCGGCCCCGCGAGGATGCCGGCATAACCCAGGGTGGTGATGGCCGGGACGGCGATGGCCTCGGGCATGACCTGCTGCTTGCCCACCGCGGTGTACAGCACCGGCACTATGTTCGAGCACCCCGCGCCCACCAGGGCATACCCCAGCAGCGCCGCTTCCCAGGCCGGGGCCAGGGTGGCCAGCAGCAAGCCGGCCGCCGCGGTGGCGCCACCGCTGACGATCACCCGCCGGGCGCCCAGGCGATGGACGATGGCGTCGCCGGTCAGGCGCCCGACGGTCATGGTCAGGGCGAAGGCGGCATAACCCAGGCCGGCGTAGGCGGTGTCCAGGCCGCGCTCGGCGGTGAGGAACACCGCGCTCCAGTCCAGCACCGCGCCTTCGGCCAGGAACACCACGAAGCACAGGCACCCGATGAACAGCACCACGCCGTGGGGCACGGCAAAGGCCGGTCCCGAACTCTGGCTGCCGTAGGGCAGCATGTGCGGCGCGGACCTGGCCAGGGCCAGCAGCATCAGCGCCACCGCTACCAGGGTCGCCCCCAGGGGCGACAGGCCCAGGCCCAGCAGGGCGCTGACGCCGGCGGCGCCGACGATCCCGCCGAGGCTGAACATGCCGTGGAACCCCGACATCATGGTCTTGCCGCTGGCTCGCTCGACGATCACCGCTTGCAGGTTGACCGTGGAGTCCACGGTGCCGAGCCCGGCGCCGAACATGAACAGGGCGAACATCAGCGACGGCGCCGACGCCAGGATCGCCAGCAAGGGCAGGGCCATACAGATCAGCAAGGTGCCGGCGGCCATCACCCGCCGGCAGCCATGGCGCGCGGCCAGGGCGCCGGCGATGGGCATCGCCAGGATCGAGCCCACGCCCAGGCACAACAGCAACAGGCCCAGGGTGCCTTCGTCGAGTCCGGCCCGGCTCTTGGCGTAGGGCACCAGGGGAGCCCAGGCGGCGATGCCGAACCCGGCGATGAAATAGGCCACGCGGGTGGACATCTGTTCGAGGCGGCCGGGAGTGGCCTGGAAGTGGGTGTTGCTGGCAGTCATAAGAATCCTTGCTGGCCGGGCATCGAGTGGCGGTAACCGCCGCTGGCGCCGGGAGGCCGGTCGTGCCGTTTCCTCGACCCGGAGTGGGTGGGGGGCGGTGTCGGTGGCGTCTTCAATATGGATCGGGAGCATGGGCGAACGGACAGCCAGGGCCGGCCCGTGAGGTCGTTGCCTGAACGGCCCATGGCGGCGGATGACGCTGTCACCTGTGGCCGATCCGTTCGCTGCCGGCCGCCAGGTAGCGCAGGGCATCCCATGCGGCCGAGTCGGGGATTGTGACAAATCCGGCGAGCCAAGGTTGCAGAAATCACCCTGCACGTCCTGCCCGCGATGAGCGTCGCGGTCGACCAGCCCATGGATGTCGAACAGGTGCCGTGCTGCCCGGGCCCCCCTTGCTCCGGGTGCAGGGCAGGCGCCGGCAGTGCTTGAGGCTGTCATCGAATCAGCTCGCGGGGCCGGAATAACTTGCGCGGGCCGGGTGTTGGTTACGCATAATCGCGAGCCGTCGCGCCATATCCTTTCACTGCCGCCTGCCGTATCCGGAGTCCCCCCATGACCACCAGCCTCGATGCCTACGACCTCAAGCTGCTCGCCGAGCTGCAGCGCGATGCCAGCACCGCGCAGAGTGAACTGGGGTTACGGGTCAACCTCTCGACCGCGGCGGTCAACCGGCGCCTCAAGCGCCTGGCCGAGGAAGGGGTGATCGAACGCTATACCGCGGTGGTCGCTCCCGATGCCCTGGGCCATGAGCTGAGCATCATCGTCGAGGTGGAAGTCGAGAGTGAGCGGGGCGACCAGCTCGATGCGCTCAGGCGCAGCTTCCAGGCCTGCCCCCAGGTCCAGCAGTGCTACTACGTGGCCGGCGAGTGCGACTTCGTGCTGATCTTCTGCGTGCGCAGCATGGCCCAGTACAACCAGCTGGCCCGCGAGCTGTTCTTCGACAACGCCAACGTCAAGCGCTTCAAGACCCTGGTGGCGATGAACCGGGTCAAGGTCGGGCTGCAAGTCCCCACCGCCTGAGGTTCAGCCTTGCTGCAGGGCCTGGACCAGGAAGTCGACGAATACCCGGACCTTCTGCGACAGGTGCCGCTGGCTCGGATACAGGGCGTAGATATGCCGGCTGGGCAGGCTTTGTTCCGGCAACAGCCGCTGCAACTGGCCGCTGTCGAGCAGCGGTTGGGCGACGAAGCCGGGCAGGGCGCCGATGCCCAGGCCGGCCACCAGCATGTCGGCCAGCATCAAGCTGTTGTCCACCGCGAAGTGCACCGGCAGCTCCAGCCGGGTGTGGCCTTCAGGACCTTCCAGTTGCCAGCGCCCGGGGTGCTCGGCCAGGCGATAGGCCAGCCAGCGATGCGAGTGCAGGTCGGCGATGCCCACCGGCGTGCCCTGGGCCTGGAGGTAGGCCGGCGCGGCGCAGATCACCTGCTCGACCTGGCCCAGGTGGCGGGCGATCAGCGATGAGTCTTCCAGTTGGCGGCGGATCCGCAGCGACACGTCGAAACCCTCGCCCACCACATCCAGCACCTGGTCGTTGAGGGTCAGGTCCACTTGCAGTTGCGGATAGCGCTGCATGAAGGCCACCAGGATCGGCGACAGCACCTTGAGCCCGAACGACAGCGGCGCGTTGACCCGCAGGCGCCCGCCGGGCTCGCTCGACCCGGCCTGGGTGGCGCGTTCCAGGGCGTCCAGTTCGTCCAGCAGGTGGCAGCACTCGGTGAAGTAGCTCTGTCCGGCTTCCGACAGGCTCATGCGCCGGGTGGTACGCAAAATCAACAAGCTGCCCAGGCGCTCCTCCAACTGCCGGACCTGCTTGCTCACCGCGGCGGTGGACTGCCCGAGGTCGGCGGCGGCGAGGCTGAAACTGGCGCGCTCCACCACCCGGCGAAAGGTGCGCATGGCCATCAGTACATCCATATTGTTTCCCCTGGGTTGAATATCTATTCACCAATCGGATGATTATCTCCGAATGAGCGTCCAATACCATGGCCACTTCTACTTCAAAGGAGTGTTGTCATGGGTATCCGCGCAATGTCGAAAATCCTCCCCGGGGTCCTGGCCCTGTCGCTCGTCAGCGCCGCTTGCAGCGCCGCCACCACGCAGCAGCCAGACGTGGGCATCAGCCCCTGGGGGCCGAAGGACGAGATCGGCCGCCTGAACCTGATCACCCCCGCATCGCGGGCGGCAATCATGTCCCGGGTCAGCGGCGAGCAGGCCTACGACCTGGCGGTGGATTACTTCGTCGGCATGCCCAGCTGGCAGGCCGCCGGCGATCCGCCGTACCAGATGTGGATGACCCACACCCCCCACGGCAATGTGATCGCCGACCCGATGCAGGTCGGCGAGCCGATGAACCAGCACGTCAGCTACAGCGGTTCGGCGGTGTCGATGTACGCCCACATGGGCACCCACATCGACGCCCTCAACCACTTTGGGCTCAACGGCAAGATCTGGAACGGCTTCCGCGCCGACCAGCACCTGGGCGACCGGGGCTGGAACGTCACCGGGGCCGAGAAGCTGCCACCGATCATTGCCCGTGGGGTGATGATCGACGTCGCCGCGGCCAAGGGCCTGGACCAGCTGGCCGACAGCTACCGGGTGACCCGCGCCGATCTCAAGCAGGCCCTGGCCAGGCAGAAGGTGGCCCTGGAGAAGGGCGATGTGGTGTTGATCCGCACCGGGCGCATGCGTGACTACGAGAACGCCCAGGTGTACATGGCCAACCCGCCGGGCCTGAGCCTGGATGCCGCCAAGTTCCTGGTGGAAGAGGGCGGTGCCATGGTGGTGGGGGCCGACAACCTGAGCTTCGAGACCTTCCCGTCCGAGGTCGAGGGCAACTATCTGCCGCTGCACACCTACCTGCTGGCGATGCAGGGCGCGCCGATCATGGAGTTGGTGAATCTCGAGGGCCTGGCCCGGGACAAGGTCTACCAGTTCGCCTTCATCGGTGCCTCGCTCAAGTTGCGGGGTGCCGATGCGGCGCCGATCCGGCCGATGGCCCTGCCGATTCGCTGATCGCCCCTCTGGTACAGCCGTGGCATTGGCCGTAATGTCAGCGGCTGGTTTTTTTCCGGAGATGGGGCGATGGCGGCGTTCTACGATGCACGGGGCAATATCTATGGCGTGGTCTCGCCAGCGGCATTGCGGCGCCTGGGGGTGGCCCTGCCGGGCACTGCGGCCCAGGCGGCGCGGGATCGGCGGCTATGGGCCGAGCAGGCCATTGCCGCCTTGTGCGATTGGACGCCGGGCAGCCGCCCGGCCGGAGCCAAGGCCCATCGCAGCGATGGCCTGCTGGTGGGGCCGTTCCAGGAGGCGGCGCCGTTCGACCTGCTGATCGTCAACACCGACGGCACCCTGGCCGAGCGCAGCGGCAACGGCCTGACGATCTTCTCCCAAGCGCTGACCGAGCAAGGGTTGCTGCAGGGCCCGGGGCAGACCCTGTTGCAGGTCCATCACGACCAGGGCGCCGGCCTCTCGCCAGTGACCACGGCCGTGGAGCCGGCCCAGGTGGCGGGTGTGCAGGGCTTCTGGCTGGATCTCGGGCAACCGGCGTTCGGTCCCGAGGCGGTGGCGGCCCTGGGGGTCGAGGCAGTGACGTTCAATGGACGGCAACTGAGCCAGGTCGGCCCGTTGCGGGCCTTGAACCCGCAATGGGAATACAGCCAGTTCGTGCGGGTCGGCAATCCCCATTGCGTGACCCTGGTGGATGAGGCCGGCGCCTTGCCGGACAACCGGCAGATGTTGGAACCGCCCCTGGCCGAGGGCCTGACCGCCACCGCCTTCGCCTTGCCGGTGGGCAGTGGCGAGCCGTGCCCGGCCGGGGTCAACCTGCAATGGGCGGCGCGCGAATCGGGGCAACGCATCGTGGCCCGGGTGTTCGAGCGGGGCGAGGGGCCGACGGCGTCCTCCGGCACCAGTGCCAGTGCGGTGGCCTGCGCCGCCTGGCGGGTGGGTTGGGTCAAGGCCGGCGAGGTCCAGGTGGTGATGCCGGGCGGCACCGCGCCGCTGCGCCTGGAAGAGCACGACGGAGTGCTGCGCCGCGTGAGCCTGTTCGGCACCGCCCAACGCATGCCCCTGTAGCCGTTGCCGAGCTGGCGAGGCTGCGCACGGGCGCGCAGCGGCCGTGAAGACGGGCGACGCGGTGCATCAGGCGGGCCATGGATGCCGGCCTTGCGGCTCGTGCCGAGCCGTGCGCAGCCTGCGGCAGCGGCTACAGGAAGCGAGGCTGCGCCGCGGCCCTGGGGCTACAGCGGGGTGTCCAGCAACTGCACCTGGGCCATCTGGCGTTGCATCAGCACCTTGCCGTGGCGGATCGAATACAGCGGCAGGCCCTGGCTGCGGAGCATTTCGTAGTCGCTGTCGGCGGACAGGATCAGCAGGTTCGCCGGGCGTCCTTCCTCCAGGCCGTAGCCATCGCCCAGGGCCAGGGCCTTGGCGCTGTTGTCGGTGACCAGGTCCAGGGCGCCTTGCAGGTTGCTGTAGCCGAGCATGTGGCAGATGTGCAAACCGGCTTCCAGCACCCGCAGGATGTTGCCGTTGCCCAGGGGATACCAGGGGTCGACGATGGAATCCTGGCCGAAGCAGACGTTCATGCCCGCCTCCAGCAGTTCCTTGACCCGGGTGACCCCGCGGCGCTTGGGAAAGGTATCGAAGCGGCCCTGCAGGTGGATGCTTTCGGTCGGACAGGAGACGAAGCTGATCCCGGAGTGCCCCAGCAGGCGGAACAGCTTGGCGCAGTAGGCGTTGTCGTAGGATCCCATGGCCGTGGTGTGGCTGGCGGTGACCCGCGAGCCCATGTCGCGGCTGCGGGCCTCTTCGGCCAGCACTTCGAGAAAGCGCGAGTGCGGGTCATCGGTCTCGTCGCAATGCACGTCCACCAGGCAACCGGTGCGTTCGGCCAGGTCCATGAGGAACTTCACCGAGCTCACGCCCTGGTCGCGGGTGTATTCGAAATGCGGGATGCCGCCCACCACGTCGGCCCCCAGGCCAATCGCTTCCTCCATCAGTTGGCGGCCATTGCGAAACGACTCGATCCCCTCTTGGGGAAAGGCGACGATCTGCAAGTCCACCAGGTGCCGGGCCTGTTCGCGCACCTCGAGCATGGCCTTGAGCGCGGTCAGGTCGGGGTCGGTGACATCGACATGGGTACGCACCTGCTGGATGCCATGGGCGGCCAGGGCGCGCAGGGTCTTGTGGGCCCGGGTGCGGGTGTCTTCGGCGGTGATGCTGGCCTTGCGCTCACCCCAGCACTCGATGCCCTCGAACAGCGTGCCGCTCATGTTCCAGCGTGGTTCGCCGGCGGTGAGGGTGGCGTCCAGGTGGATATGTGGCTCGACGAACGGCGGTACCACCAGGTTGCCGCCGGCATCCAGGTGCTCCTGGCCATGGGCCGGCACCGGGGGCTGCTGTTCCTGGGGCAGGATGCGGGCGATGCGCCCGTGTTCCAGGTGCAGTTGGTGCAGGCCTTCACGGTGGCGCAGGCGGGCGTTGGTGATCAGCATCGCGGTGGTTCCTCGGGCAGGCGGTCGGAAAGGTTGCCGCCGGATCCGGGCCTTGGCCCGGCGGTCATGTTCTGGATGGGGCCATGATAGACCTGCGGCGCAGCGGATAGACAACAGCGCTGGGCGGCTGTCGGGTCAAGCCGTGTCGGCGGCGATCGGCGCGCGCCCGCCCAGCAGCGTCCTGAAGAGGATGTAGCCCAGGCTGGCGACGCCGATGCCCACCAGCGGCGCGACCCAGGGCGAGCAGAACGCGGCCAGGGTGCCGAGGCCGTAGGCGCCCAGGCCCGGCCAGTTCCAGGCCGGCAGCTGGCTCTCGGCCAGGCGCGGGTAGCGACCGCGCCAGCGATAGAAAAAGTCGGCCATGATCACTCCGCCAATCGGCGGGATCACCGTGCCCAGCAGGATCAGGTAGGGCACCAGCAGGTCGTACATGCCGAGCATCGCCAGCAGGGTGCCGATCACCGCGCCCACCAGGGTCACGCTCTTGCGTCGGTCGGTGCGCAGCAGGTTGCAGCCGGCCACGGCGAAGTTGTAGATGGTGTTGTCCTGGGTGCTCCAGATATTCAGCAGGAGCATGGCCATGGCTGCCATGGCGAATCCTTGCAGCAGCAGGACTTCGACTACGTCCGGTTGTTGGTAGACGATGGCGCCGTAGGCGCCGATCAGCACCATCAGGCCGTTGCCGATGAAGAAGCCGATCAGGCTGGCGGCTATCGCGACCCGTGCCGAACGGGAAAAACGGCTCCAGTTGGTGGCCTGGGTCGCGCCGCTGACGAAGGTGCCGAACACCAGGGTGATGGCGGTGGACAGGTCCAGCGCGCCGCTGGGTTGCCGTGCCAGCAGGCCGTCGAGCCCGCCGACCTGCTCGGTGGCGGTCCACATCGAGAGCACCAGCAGCAGGCCCATGGCCGGGACCGCGATCCACGACAAAAGCTCCAGCCCGCGATAACCGATGTAGGCCGTGGCGCAGAAACCCATGCCGAACAGCAGCATCAACCCCAGCACCGCGCCCTGGTCGAGCTGGAAGTACTTGCCCAGTACCACGGCGGCGGTGGCGGTGCCCCAGGCATACCAGCCGATCTGGGTGAAGCCCAGGATCAGGTCGCTGAGCTTGCTGCCTCGCTCGCCGAAGCAGAAGCGCCCCATCAAGGCCGAGTTGAGCCCGCTGCTGAAAGCGATGTAGCCCAGGCTCGCGGCGTACAGCCCCAGCAGCAGGTTGCCGAGGACGATCACCGCCAAGAGGGTGGGGAAGTCGTAGGCCACGCCCAGCTTGCCGCCGGCGAACATGGTCGCGGTGAAGAAGGTGAAGCCCAGCAGCACCATGGCCATCGAGGCCAGGCCCTTGCGGGCATGCTGCGGGACTTCGCTCAAGGGGTAGTCGTTGCCGGGTGCGTGCTGGGTCATGGCCTGTCCCTGGTTCGATTGGCGCGACGCGGTGCTGCAGGTGCCGTGCCATTTTCGACGGCCATGGCTGGACGCCGCCGCTGGAGCCGGGGCGCTCCAGCAGTTATAGCCAATCCCCGGGGCAAGACGTTGAAGCACGCTGGGGTAAAACGGTGCGCAGCCCGGTGCAACAGGCTAGGGCGCACCGATAGAGGTCAGTCCGGGTCCGGGCTGAAGATATCTTCGATGGGCATCTGGAAAGCCCGCGCGATCTTGAAGGCCAGGGGCAGGCTGGGGTCGTAGCGGCCGGTCTCGATGGCGTTCACCGTCTGGCGCGACACCTCGAGCCGGGTGGCCAGCTCGGCCTGGGACCAGCCTTGCCGGGTGCGCAGTTCGCGTACCTGGTTATTCATGAGTAGCGCCGCATGCCGACCACCGTGGCCAGGGCCCAGATCAGGCCCATCAGCGGCCACACGTAGAACATCGACAACCTGGGCAGGCCGACGGTCTCCAGGAAGCCGTAGCTGAAGGTGATCAGCGCGGTGCAGACGAAGGACAAGGCCAGGGCCTCGAGCTGGACGCGCCGGACCATTTCGTCCAGGCGCCGCAATTGCCGGACCACCGCCAGGGCCATGGCGATCATCGGCACTACCGGTACCAGGGCCAGGGCGATCTTGCCCGGGCCCGACGCCATGCCTTCCAGCCAATGGCTGCTGAACGCCACGCAGGCGATATAGGCCAGCAGGGTCAGGGTGAATTCCACGATATAGCGCTTGGCGCCCATGAGCGATCTCCTTATGTAAAGTGCGCTTTACATTAGGTGGAGCGACATGCCGCTGTCAAGCTTGCTTTACATCGGCTGGTACTCAGTCGAATTGCACCCGCGCGGTCTTGCCCTGGTGGAAGTCGAACGCTTCGTGGATGTCCCGCTCCACGGTGCGCCCCAGGGATAGCGGCGGCAGTCGGTCCAGGGCGAAGAAGCCGACCTCGCTGGCCTCGCTACCGGCCACCGGTGCCCGGCGCTGTTGCCGGTCACAGAGGAAATACAGCTTGTAGAAATCGCGATGGTCGGCCTTGTAGGGGCCCTTGGCCTTGTGCCGGATGCTGTACAGGCCGCGCACGGCCACCTCGATCCCGGCCTCTTCGTGGATTTCCTTGATCACGTTCTCGCTGGCCGACAGGCCGACATCGGCAAAGCCGCCGGGCAAGGCCCAGAGACCGTCGGTCGTCTCCCGTACCAGGAGGATCTTGTGGTCCTCGATCAGTGCGCCGCGCACTTCCACCATGGGCGTCGAATAGCGCTGGGCGAAGTCCGATACCAGTTCGGTGATGCGTTCCAGCGGCACGTTGCCCAACTGCGCGAGCATCTGGTGGGCGATCTCGGCGACTTCCCGATAGCGCTCGCGATCGTGGGCGTCCTTGCAGAAATGCAGGCCGGTGGAGGCGATGGCCTGCAGGCGTTTGGCGTGGGTCAGCCAGCTGCTTTCCATGGGAGAGCTCCTGCGACTTCAAGGCGAAGAGAGTTGTTTTAGACCGCCATGGCCCAGGGATCAAGCCGGGGTTGTACGCGCCAGCCAGCGCCCGAGGTCGCGGATGGCGGCTTCCACATGGGGGCTCAGGCCGCTCCAGCTGCAGGCCAGCATCAGGTTGCGCGGCAGGTTGAAGTCCTCCACCGCCAAGCCCTGGGCGTCGCGCCCGGCGTCATCGTGGGGCACTTGCTGGCGCAGGGTGGCGGGGCCTTCGAAGTAGGCCCACACCGGTTTGCCCAGGGCGATGGCCGCGCCCACTTCGAAGGCGGTGCCGGAATCCGGCTCCAGGCCGCGAAAATCGTTGAGGTTGGCCAGCAGCGCCGTGCAGTCGCGGATCATCTGCAGGTTCTGCCGGCAGATCCACTGCGCGGTGGCCTCTGGCGCGAGGCCCGGTGGCGCCTGGTTATCCAGGGGAAACAGCCCGTGCAGGCCCTGGGCCTGGCACAGCCGCTTGAGGTACTCGCCATGGTCCTGCGCATCGGCGCGGAACACATCGAAGCCTGCAAGGTAGATACGTGGCGGCATGGGAACTCCTGTGCGGTTCAGTCCAGCGGTTTGCTCATGTACACCCGGTGCAGTCCGTTCTCCACCGCGCGGTGGGTTTCCACGTAGCCATGGCGGCGGTACAGGGCGATGTTCTCGGTCATCGCCTGGTTGGTGTAGAGGCGCACACAACTGTGACCGGCGGCCAGGGCCTGTCGTTCGGCAAAGGCCAGCAGCTGGCGGCCATGACCACGGCCCTGGGCCCCGGGGCTGACCGCCAGGTTGTCCAGCAGCAGGGCCTCCTGGGCATCGAGCAGGACGACGAAGCCGGCGATCGCATCTTGCTCCTCCAGGACCCAGACCTGCCGGGCCAGTACCAGGCAGGAATAGTCCTCGAGCATGGGCGCCGGTTCCCGGCCGAGCCGCGCGATATAGGGCGCATAGGCGTTCTTGGCGATGCGTTCGATGGCGGCCAGGTCAGGTGGCGCGGCGGGGCGGATGGTCGGTGGCGGGGTCGAGGGCATGGCGCGAATGCTCGGGAGGCGGGAGTGGGGCAAGCATAGGCATGAAAAAACCACCCCGTGGGATGGTTTCAGGTCGGCTCATTCGCCGCGATAGATGCAACCGCTGGTGCAGGTCTCGTGGATGCGGATCGCGCTGAGTTCCGGCAGCAGGGGCTTGAGCTCGTTCCAGATCCATTTGGCGAGGACCTCGCTGGTGGGGTTTTCCAGGCCCGGGATGTCGTTCAGGTAGTTGTGGTCCAGGCGCTCGTACAGCGGCTTGAAGATGGCCTTGATTTCCGAGAAGTCGCGAATCCAGCCGGTATGCGGATCGACCTCGCCGCTCAAGTGGATCGCCACCTTGAACGAGTGGCCATGGAGGCGGCCGCACTTGTGGCCTTCAGGCACGAAAGGCAGGCGGTGGGCGGATTCGAAGGTAAATTCTTTGAAGATTTCCACGGTATCGGTCAGCTCTGTCGGATGGCATCGCCCTGGGGCGAATTGAGGCAGTCGGCGAGTTTATCAGCTTGCCCCCGGTTACGGAAAAACCCTGATCGAAGGGTTCTTGCGCAGCGATGTCGGGCATCAGAGGCGCTGCAGGCGCTCGCCCAGGCGACCCTGGCTGGCCAGTTCGAGGAACTCGTCGCCCAGGCGCCGGCTTTCATCCATGGCGCTGCGCCAGTATTTCTGCCGGCTGGCGTCGTCGCCCATGAAGCGCTTGAAGTCGTTGCGGTCCGGCAGCTTGCCGTAGGGCAGGCGCGCCAGGTATTCCCGCGATGGCGCCAGCAGCAGGACATCGCGCAGGCGCTCGGGGCTGGCCCGGCGCCAGGGCAGGGTCTTGTCGAACCAGCCGGGGATCACCCGGTCGGTGAAGTGGGGATAGAGCACGATGTCGCTGCCGCTGTAGGGCAGGTCCAGGTGGTAGTCCAGCAGGCCGCCGTCGCGGAAGGTGCCGGCACCGGCGCCGGGCAGCTCGCGCACGCCCTGCATGACCATGGGGATCGAGCCCGAGGCCAGCAGCGCCTGGCGCAGGTTGCCGCGATCCAGGGGGACGAAGCGCGAGGGGAAGTCTTCCAGGGCATGCAGCGGCGGGGCCAGGCGTGGGTCGTGCAGCACCAGGCGTTCGAAATGCCGCGACAGCCGCGCGCGGTCGCGCAGGTTATCGGCGATCACCGAGGACAAGCCCAGGCCCAGGCGCCCGCGATGGTCATCGGCGAGCAGGCCGTGGCTCTTGACCACCATGATGTTCAGTCGGTAGTGGGGATTGTCGAGGATGCTGGCATCGCGGCCCTCGAGCAGGTCGTCGAGCATCTGCCGCGAGCTCTGGCTGATCTGCGCCATGGTCACGCCCTTGGCGAAACTCTGGGCGTTGTACAGCTGGCCCAGGCGGCGGATGCCTGCGGCGGCGTCCGGCAGGCAGGCGCTGGCGAACCGCCAGGAGCCCACCGAGGCGCCGATCAGCGAACGTTCGCGGGGCACCGCTGGCAACCATTCGCCGAACAGGGCCAGGTCGAGCCCCTGGATGCCCAGGGCCTTGGGACCGCCGGCAGCGCCGGGCAAGGTGCCGACTTCACCGGCGTGCAGGCCCTGGCGGCGGATGCGCGCCAAGGCGCGCGGGCCGGCCTTGAGGGTCAGGGCGGGAAACTTGATATGGATGGCAGGCATACCGGGCTCGCTTGCGGATCAGCCGTCGAGTATAGAGAAGCATGGCCATTGGGGCCGAATGAAAGTTCTGCCAGGGCGCTGCGGCAGATTCAGCTTCAATTAAGTTGCCCCGGGTATCGTGGACAGCATTGGCCATTGGCCACTGCCTTGGAGACCTGCCATGAAGACCCTGACCACCCTGTTCGCCACCACCCTGATCGCCCTCACCGCGAGCCTGGCCCAGGCCCGCGACCTGGGGCCCGACGAAGCCCTGCGCCTGCGCGACGCTGGTACCATTGCCTCCTTTGAAAAACTCAATGCCATGGCCCTGTCCCGGCATCCTGGGGCGAGCATCAGCGAAACCGAGCTGGAAGAGGAGTACGGCAAGTACATCTACCAGGTCGAGCTGCGCGACCCGCAGGGGCTGGAGTGGGACCTGGAACTGGACGCCGTGAGCGGCCAGGTACTCAAGGATCATCAGGACACCTAATGAATCGGAGATTGCCCCTCGGCAGCCGGCTGGCCCTGGCGCTGTTGTTGTTCTGCTCGCTGGCGGTGGCCCGCGACCTGGACCAGGACGAGGCCCTGCGCCTGCGCCAGCGAGGGGTGATCCTGCCCCTGGAGCAGCTGCTGCAACAAGCCATGGACCGTTATCCCGGGGCCAAGTTGCTGGAGGCCGAACTGGAAGAAAAACACGACGTGTACATCTATGAAGTCGAGTTGCTGACCGTGGACGGCGTGGTTCGCGAGCTGGACCTGGAGGCCGCCACCGGGCGCCTGTTGAAAGACGAGGAAGACGACTGATGCGCTTGCTGCTGGTGGAAGACCATGTATCCCTGGCCGACGAGTTGCTCGAAGGGCTGAACCGCCAAGGCTATGCCGTGGACTGGCTGGCCGATGGGCGCGACGCCCTGTACCAGGGGGCCAGCGAACCCTATGACCTGATCATCCTCGACCTGGGCCTGCCCGGCGTGCCGGGCCTGGACGTGCTGCGCCAATGGCGGGCCGACGGCCTGGCCACCCCGGTGCTGGTCCTCACGGCCCGGGGCTCCTGGGCCGAGCGTATCGAAGGGCTCAAGGCCGGCGCCGACGATTACCTGAGCAAGCCGTTCCATCCCGAAGAACTGCACCTGCGGGTCCAGGCCTTGTTGCGCCGTTCCCATGGCCAGGCCAACCAGCAGACCCTGCAGGCCGCCGGCCTGCAGCTGGACGAAGGCCGCCAGTGCGTGGTCCGCGATGGCCAGGACGTGCAACTCACTGCGGCGGAATTCCGCTTGCTGCGCTACTTCATGCTGCATCCGCAGCAGATCCTTTCCAAAAGCCACCTGGCCGAGCACCTCTATGACGGCGAGACCGAGCGCGATTCCAACGTACTGGAAGTCCATGTCAACCATTTGCGCCGCAAACTGGGGCGCAGCGTCATCGAAACCCGTCGGGGCCAAGGCTACCTGTTCGGCGGGGCGTCCTCGTGAGGTCGATCCAGCGCCGCCTGAGCCTGGGCCTGGTGGGGGTGATGCTGGTGGTCGGGCTGGCGCTGGCACAGACCAGCCTGTGGTTGTTCGAGGTGGGCCTGCAACGCTACCTGGAGGCTGGCCTGCGCAACGCCAGCGAAAGCCTGCTGCTGGCCCTGGTTCGCGGTCCGCAAGGTTTGCAGCTGGATGAGCGGCGGCTCTCGGCGGCCTATCAGCGGCCGTTCTCCGGGCATTACTTTCGTATCGACTTCGCCAATGTGCACTGGCGCTCCCGCTCGCTGTGGGACCAGGACTTGCCGCAACTGGAGCAGGCCGGGTTGCAAGGCAACCTGCAACTGGGCCCCGAGGGCCAGCAACTGTTGGTGCTGCGCAGCGACTACAAGCGTTTCGGCCAGACCATCAGCATCAGCGTGGCCCAGGACTACACCCCGGTGCGCGAGAGCTTCCAGCGCATGCGCCAGATTGGCCTTGGGCTGGGCCTGGCGGGGTTGTTATTGATCCTGCTGCTGCAACGCCTGACCGTGCGCCGGGCCTTGCGTCCGTTGGAGACGGCCCGCGAACAGATCGCCCAACTGCAGCTGGGCCAGCGCTCCCAGCTCGATGCCCAGGTGCCGGTGGAGCTGGAGCCGCTGGTGGCCCAGGTCAACCATTTGCTGGCGCACACCGAAGACAGTCTCAAGCGTTCGCGCAATGCCCTGGGCAACCTCGGGCACGCCCTGAAGACGCCCCTGGCGGTGCTGCTGAGCCTGGCCTCGGGACCGAAGCTGGCGGCCCAGCCGCAGGTGCGGCGGATTCTCCTGGAGCAACTGGAACAGGTGCAGTCGCGGCTCAACCGCGAATTGAACCGGGCGCGGCTGGCCGGCGATGCGCTACCCGGCGCGCTGTTCGAGTGCGATGCCGAGTTGCCGGGGCTGCTGGCGACCTTGAACATGATCCACGGCGAGCACCTGGAGCTCAGCTACCACGCGGCGCCGGGGCTGCGCCTGCCCTGGGATCGCGAGGACCTGCTGGAACTGTTGGGCAACCTGCTGGACAACGCCTGCAAGTGGGCGGATGCGCAAGTGCGGCTGCAGGTCGAGGAGGGTGCCGCGGGCTTTTGCCTGGCGGTAGACGACGATGGCCCGGGGATTCCGGAGCAGCGCCGGGATGAAGTGTTCAGCCGTGGCGCCCGGTTGGATGAACAGACCGACGGCCACGGCCTGGGCCTGGGCATCGTGCGCGATATCGTCGAGGCCTGGGGCGGCCGCCTGAGCCTTGGGCAAAGCCCCCTGGGCGGCTTGCGGGTCGAGATCGAGCTGCCCCGGCGCTGAGCTTGCCAGGGGCCACTTTGCGCTGCTGCCGGGGGCCGGGCTGGCGGTGTCGCCGCTGTCGAAGGCGGCAATCGACTCCGAAGAGGACGTCGCCTTCGATGGCACCGAAGGCCCTGCGGGCCTTGTTGCAGCCTCGCAGGCTCGGCAGCGGCTGCGGGGTCAGACGCGGAACTGGTCCATCAGGCCCTGCTGCTGGTTGGCCAGGCTGTTCAGCGACTGGCTGACCCGCGCCGACTCGTTGGCCTGTTCCGACAGCGATTCGGTGACGTCGCGGATGGTCGCCACGTTGCTGTTGATCTCCTCGGCCACGGCGCTCTGCTGTTCGGCGGCGCTGGCGATCTGCAGATTCATGTCGCTGATCACCGTCACCGCAGCGCCGATCTGGCGCAGGGCGGTCACCGCCTGTTCCACCTGCTCGACGCTGCCCTGGGCCTGGCGATGGTTGTTGCCCATGGAGGCCACCACGTCGCGGGTGCCGTTCTGCAACTGTTCGATCACCTGGCGGGTTTCTTCCACCGATTCCTGGGTGCGCTGGGCCAGGTTGCGCACTTCATCGGCCACCACTGCGAAACCACGCCCGGCTTCCCCGGCCCGGGCCGCTTCGATGGCCGCGTTGAGGGCCAGCAGGTTGGTCTGCTCGGCGATGGCGCGAATCACTTCCAGTACCGAACCGATCTGCTCGCTGTCGCTGGCCAGGCCTTCGACCTGGCCCATGGCGGTGCTCATGTCGGTGGCCAGCAGGTCGATGGCGCGGGTGGTGCGGTCGATCACGGTCAGGCCCTGCTGGGTCGCCTGGTCGGCATCCCGGGCGGCCTGGGCGGCCTGGGCGGCGCTGCGGGCCACGTCCTGGGCGGTGGCGCTCATCTCATGGGAGGCGGTCGCCACCTGGTCCACCTGGCGGTACTGCTGTTCCATGCCGGCGCTGGTCTGGGTAGCGATGGCCGACGACTGGTCGGCGGTGCCCCGGGCGTCCTGCACCGAGCGTTTGACCTCGGCGATGATCGGTTGCAGTTTGTCCAGGAAGCGGTTGAACCAGCCGGCCAGTTGCCCCAGTTCATCCTGCTTGTCGTAGTCCAGGCGGCGGGTCAGGTCGCCTTCGCCGCTGGCGATGTCCTGGAGCATCGCGGCCACGCCGAGGATCGGCCGGGTCACGCCGCGGGCCATCAGCCATACCAGCAGCAGGCCGACCACCGCGGCCAGCAGGCCCAGGCCCAGCTCCATCAGGGTGCCGCTGCTGTTGCTGGCATCCAGTTCGGTCTTCAGCGCCTCGGCCGGGCCCACCAGGACCTTTTCCGGCACGTCCAGCAGCACGCCCCAGGGTTTGCCGCCGGGAATCGGGGTGAACGGCGCCAGCACCTTGAGCTCGTGGTTATTGTGCAGGCTGCGGGTCTGGGTGCTGCTGGCCAGCTGGCGGATCAGCTCGGCGCCGTTGGCACTGTCGACGCTGTCCAGGCGCTGGCTGAGCTTGCTGGCGTCGGGGCTGTAGCCGGCCAGCAGGCCTTCGGGGCTGACGATGCTGACATTGGTCTGGCCGGCGTAGAGCTTGCGGCTGGCGTTCTGGCTGACCGCCTGCAGGCTGTTGAGGTTGATGTCCACCGACAGCGAGGCGATGACCTTGCCGTCCACCAGCAGCGGGAAGACGATGCTGGTCATCAGCACCTGCTGCCCGGCGATGTCATAGAAGTAGGGCTCGATCACGCAGGGCTTGAGGGTGCTGCGCGGGCAGGTGAACCAGGCATTGGCCGGCTGGCCGCTGGGGCCGGTGCGGGTATTGCTCATGTCGCTTTCCGGCAGCGCCATGGCGGTCAGCTGGCCCGGGGTCGGTTGCGACCAGTACAGGGCGAAGCGGCCTTGCTCGTTGCTGCCCAGTTCGGTCTGGCCGTTGAACAGGCTGTCCTTGCCGTCCAGGGCGTTGGCCTCGAACACCAGGGACAGGCCCAGCAGGTCGGGATTGGCCTGCAGTGCCGACTTGACCTGGCGGGTCAAGTCCTCGCGCAGGTCGAAGGCATCGAGGAAGCGCTTCTCGGCCTGTTCACGCAGGAACAGCACCTGGCGCGAGAAACCGTGGCCGTATTGATAGGCGTCCATGAACTGCTGGCGGATCCCCAGGGCCTGGACTTCGCCCTGGGCCTCGATCCGGGCCTGGGCGGCTTCATTGAGCATCTCCATGCTCGAGGCCTTGACCATCTCGGAGCTGTGCTCCATGCGATACAGCGAAAGCCCCACCAACAGCGACACGATGCCCAACAGGCAGAGTCCGGCCAGCAAGGTGATCTTCCATTGGATGGAAAGTTGTCTGAGCGACATGGAGACGTCCTTTATTCGATAAATATCTGAGACTTTGCACTGTAGCGGCCGTTGATCGGGTTTCTTTAAACGAGCGTTCGAAATCCGTCACCCCCCATATGTGTCGCCGCTGCCGAGCCCGCGAGGCTGCGCCAAGGTCCGCAGGACCTTCAGCGTCCTGGCGACCATTGCGGCCCTGCGAGCCATACGAGGCCGGGTGCCGATGGGCGCCGGGCCGCGGTTTTGACAAGCCGGGCCCACTGCTGCAAAGTGCGCGCCCTCTAACAACAAGCTCTTTCATCCCGATGTCGGCAGCCTGCTGCCCTCCGGTCGGTCACTGGCTTTTGCGCGGCTTTTGCCCGCAGTAATGAGGTAACGATGATTAACGCAGTAATTGCCGCGGTAGGCGTGATGCTGGTGCTCAGCCTGTCCCGCGTGCATGTAGTGATCGCCCTGATCGTGGGCGCGCTGGTGGGCGGCCTCACCGGCGGCCTGGGGATCGAGGCCACGCTCAAGGCCTTCAACAGCGGCCTGGGCGGCGGGGCCACGGTGGCCCTGTCCTATGCCTTGCTCGGGGCCTTCGCCGTGGCCATCGCCAAGTCCGGCCTGGCCCACGCCCTGGCGGACAAGATCCTGCTGCTGGTGGATCGCCAGGACGCCAATGGCGGCGGCCAGGTCAAATGGTTGCTGATCGGCCTCTTGTGGGGGGTGGCCATCGCCTCGCAGAACATCCTGCCGATCCACATCGCCTTTATCCCGCTGCTGGTGCCGCCGCTGCTCTACGTGCTGACCAAGCTGCAGCTGGACCGGCGCCTGATCGCCTGCGTCATCACCTTCGGCCTGATCACCCCCTACATGTTCCTGCCGGTGGGCTTCGGCAACATCTTCCTCAACGAGATCCTGTTGGCCAACGTCGCGCGCAGCGGTGTCGATATCAGCCAGGTCAACGTCACCCACGCCATGGGCATTCCCGCCCTGGGCATGGTCTGCGGCCTGTTGCTGGCGTTCGTCAGCTACCGCAAGAAGCGCGTCTACGACCTGGGCCGGATCGAGAAGGTCGAGCAGGTCGAGGTGCAGTACAACCCGCGGACCCTGCTGGTGGCGGGGCTGGCCATCGTCGCCGCGTTCGTCATCCAACTGTTGCTGGACTCGATGATTATCGGCGCCCTGTGCGGCTTCCTGATCTTCTCGATGTCGGGCATCGTGCGCTGGCGCGAGACCGACGAGCTGTTCACCGAAGGCATGAAGATGATGGCCATGATCGGCTTCATCATGATCACCGCCTCAGGCTTCGCCGAGGTGATGAAGGCCACTGGCCAGGTCAACAGCCTGGTCCAGGCGTCGGCCAGCTGGATCGGCCACAGCAAGGGCGTGGGCGCGCTGCTGATGCTGCTGGTGGGGCTGTTGGTGACCATGGGCATCGGCTCGTCGTTCTCCACCGTGCCGATCCTGGCGGCGATCTTCGTGCCGTTGTGCGTGCAGCTGGGCTTCAGCCCGGTGGCCATCGTCTGCATCGTCGGCACCGCCGGGGCCCTGGGTGACGCCGGCTCGCCAGCTTCGGACTCGACCCTGGGCCCGACCTCGGGCCTGAACATCGACGGCCAGCACCACCACATCTGGGACACCGTGGTCCCGACCTTCCTGCACTACAACCTGCCGCTGCTGGCCTTTGGCTGGGTCGCGGCCATGGTGCTCTGAGCAACGTCCCCGCCCGGGGAGCCCGGCCGGCTCCCCTTTGGCCTCAGGCCGTCTTACCGATCACTTGAGCAATGGCTTGCCCGGCGCGGGCGCGCTGCACAGGCGCACGCCCATGGCGGCCAGTACCACGCCCCCCCAGGCCAGCCAGGGCATCGGCTCGCCCAGCAGCAGCCAGGCCACCAGGGCCGCGCAGGGCGGTACCAGGAAAAACACCGCCGACACCCTGGCCGCCTCGTTACGCCGTACCAGCAGCATCAGCAAGGCGATCGCCAGCAGCGAATTGAAGAACGACAGGTAGCCCAGGGAACCGACGAAGGCCCAGTTCCACTGGATCGGCTGGGCATCGAAGGTGAAGGCCAGGGGCGAGACCAGCAGCATGCCCAGCAGGTACTGGCTGAACAGCGAAAGGATGATCGGCTGCGGGGTCGAGGCCTTCTCCAGCAGCACGCTGGCGCTCAGGCCCAGCAGCGACAGCCAGGCCAGGCCCATGCCCAGCGCGGTGAAGCGTTCCACGCCGGACTTGGCCAGGATCACCACCGCCGCCCCGAGGAACCCCAGCAACAGCCCCAGCCATTGGCGGCCGGCCACCGGCGCGCGCAGCAGCAAGGGCGAGGCGACGCCGATCACCACCGGTTGCAGCGAGACGATCAGTGCCAGCAGTCCGGCGCTGATCCCGGCATCGATGGCCAGGTAGGTCCCGGCGAAATACACGCACTGCATGAGCACGCCACTGGCGATCATCGCCAGCAGGGGCCGGCCTCGGGGCAGGGGCGGACGCTGCACCAGCACCACCGGCAGCAGCACCAGCACCACGATCACGTAGCGCAGCCAGAGGAACATCATCGGGCTGCAGTACTGCAGCCCGACCTTGACGATGGCGAAGCCCGACGACCAGAGCAGCAGGAACAGGCCGGAGATCCACAGGTCCGGCCGCTGGCGCAACGTTGGCGGCAGGCTCTTCACTGGACCGCCCCGGCCCGCAGGCCCTCGGCTTGGCGGTCTCGGGCCAGGGCCAGGGCCGTGGACAGGCTGTCGAGGCCCCCATGGTCGAGGACGATGTCGCAGGCCGGCAGCAGCACCGGCTTGGGCCGGAAACCGACGAACAACCCGGCCTGGCGGGCCATGTCCAGGTCGTTGGCACCGTCGCCGACGGCGATCACCTGCCGCGGGGCGATGCCATGGCGGGCGCACAGTCGCTGGACGATGGCGGCCTTGCCCGGGGCATCGATCACCTCGCCGAGCAGGGTGCCGCTCAGGCGCCCTTCGACCACTTCCAGCTTGTGGGCGAACGCCTCGTCCATGCCCAGGCGCTGCCTGATGCCCTGGGCCACCAGGTCGAAACCGCCGCTGACGATGGCGGTCCGCAGGCCGGCCCGGGTGGCGATGGCGATCAGTTCGGCGGCGCCGGGGGACAACCGCACGGTGCGCTCGATCAGCCGATGCAGGTCGGCCACGGCCAGGCCGCGCAGCAAGCCGATGCGATAGCGCATGCTGGCGGCGTAGTCGTCCCGGGCGTCGCTGATCGCCCGCTCGGTGAGGCGCCCGACTTCCCCGGCGGCGCCGACGAGGCCTGCCAGGGCGACGATGGTCTCGACTTCGATCAGGGTCGAGTCCATGTCGCAGGCCAGCAGGCAAAAGTCCGCCAGGGCCAGGCCCGGGGGCAGCACCGCGAAATCCGTGGCCAACTCGCGCAGGCCGTTGAACAGTTCCCCGCGCCGCGCTTCATGGCACGGTTGCCACTGGACCCTGAGGCCGCCGTGGTCGTGCCGGGGGGAATCGAAACCCAGCTGGTGCAGGTCGCTGGCCAGGGCCGCCTGTCGTGCCGGGGTGAAGCCGAACAGAATGAGGTGTCGTGTCATAACCTGTCGCCAAGGTGGCGCCGCCTCGGAGCGGCGCCACGTCCATGGGACGATCAGCTCCAGTAGGTCAGGGGCCGGTCGCTGCCATAGCAGCCAATGAAGGCCGCCATACCGATACGATAGCTGTCTTCGCTGGGAGTCACTGCATGCAGCATGCGCGAACTGAAGATAATCAGGTCGCCGGCATCCGGATGCAGCACCAGCGGCGGCGTCTCCACCTTCTCCGGCAGCAGGCCCTCCACATCGCGGATCAGCACCAGTTCCTCGGGGCTCGGGTCACGCAGCCACAGCTGCAGGTCGCCGCCCTGTTGCGGGGTGCGCAGGTACATGTTGGCCACCAGTTGCTCTTCGATGCCCTCCAGTTCCGGCGCATCCGACTCCTCGATGATGGTGTCGTTGTGCGGGTAGAACCGCGATGAGGATGGCTTGAACACGCGGATCGCGCCGACGAAGCAGGCATGGCCGTAGAGCCGCTGGATGTTGGCGCCACCTGGCCAGTATTCCTGCAATTGCAGGCGGATCTTGTCGGCCGGGGTCAGGTGCGGTTCGAACAGGTTGCGCAGGTCCTGGATGTTCTCCACCGCCTCGGCGTGGTACTTGCGACCGGCTTCCTGGTTCCATTCCGAATCGATGTGCGGCGTGCAGATGCGCCCGACGCTGCTGGTGTACTTCTTGTTGTAGTAGCCCAGCTTGGGGTGCTCGATGGCGGCCTCGGCGGCCCGCTCGGCGATCGCCACCGGGTAATAGCCCTTGACGTGGATCGCGCCGATCTCCCGGGCGGCCAGGGCCAGCAGGGTGTCGGTGGTCAGTTCGCTGGCCACCACCGGTGGCGCGGTTTCTCTTCTTGCAGGTTTTACGAGCATGTTCATGCATGGATCCTCTTGGGAAGTGACGTTGCGGGTCAGATGCGTTGCCGCGAAGGGCGGATGCGGATGTCGTCGATGTGCACGTGTGCGGGTTGTTCGAGCACGAAGCGGATGGCGCGGGCCACGTCCTCGGGGCCGAGGAACGGACCCTGGTCGCGTTCCAGGGCGGCGAAGACTTGCATGTCGTAGCCGGCGGTTTCCTGGAAGCCGGTGCGCACGAACCCGGGCTCGATCAGGGTCACCCGGACCAGGCTGCTGGCCAGCTCTTGGCGCAGGGACTCCACCAGCGAATGCAGGGCGAACTTGGTGGCGCCGTAGACCGGGTTGCCGGCGGACAGTTGGCGCCCCACGGTGGAACCGATGACCACGATGTCCTGGACCCGCTCGCTGTTGCGCCGGCGTTCGAGGAAGGCCTTGGCCGCGGCGCGCAGCTGATGCATGGCGCCCAGCACGTTGACGTCCACCAGCTCTTGCCACTGCGCGCTGTCCGAGCCCAGCAGCGATCCCGGCAGGCCACGCCCGGCGCACAGTACGAAGGCGCTGGGCGGCTCGCCGAAGGCTTGCTCGCCGGCCCGCCACAGTTGCGGCACATGGGCCGGGTCGCAGGCATCCATGGCGATGCCGACGGCCTTTCTGGCGTTGTCGTTGGCCGCTGCGCAGACCTGCTCCAGGCGGGCCTGGTCGCGGCCGCTGAGGGCCACGTTGGCCCCGGCTTGCACCAGCACCTGGGCGACGGCGCGGCCAATGCCCGAGGTGCCGCCGGAGATCGCCACGGTCGAATGATTGTTCATTGCTTGCTCCTTCAAGTGGGGGTGGCCGTGGTCACCCGTTGGTCCGGGCGTACCCGAACAATCCGAGATCCTTCAAGCGCCGGACGAACGTGAACACCCAGTCCCGGGACAGTTGGGAGAACTCGACCCGGTGTTCTTGCAGGCGCGACAGGGTCCGTGAGTGGTCGTAGGTCAGGTTGCGTGCCTCGCGCGAGGCCCAGAACAGGCCCAGCGCCACTTCGGCCTGGGTGGTCTTGCCCGAGCGTTCCAGGGCGTCCTTGAGGCTGTGTGCGTGGACCCGCTTGATCGGGATGCCCAGGTCTTGCAGCGAGGCGACGAACAGGTCCGAGGAAATCGCGTAGGGCGAGTCGACGTGGTAGGTGCCGCTGCGCAGGGACGGGTCCAGGGACAGGCTGACGATGCCCCGGGCGACGATGTCCACCGGGCTGAGTACCAGCGGTTCGTCGTACTGCGCCGGTGCGTAGCCGGCATGGGCGATGGCGTTGATGCACTGTACCCAGCGATTGGCATTGGCGTTGCGCTGGAACATCGCGGTCTGGGAGTGGCCGGTAACGTTGCCCGAGCGGTAGATGAAGGCGCTGTGCCCGCGGTACGCCAGTTCCCGGACTATGCCTTCGGCGAGGAACTTGCAGCGCTCGTATTCGTTGAGGAAGTCCTGGCCCACGTCCAGCGCGTCCTCGTCGAACACCACCGGCTCGGCGCCCCGGTAGCAGCCGCTGACGGCCAGGGTCGACATGAAGTGCAGGGCCTTGGCGTGGCCGCTTTCGACGAAGCGCACCAGTTCATGGGTGGGGAACACGATATTGCGCTGCATGTCGCTGCGGCTGCCCACCAGGCGGGTATCGGCGGCGAAGTGGTAGACCGCATCGATGCTCCCGGCCAGGTTGTGCCATTGGGCCTGGGACAGGCCGAAACCGGGCTGGCTCATGTCGCCGACGCAGACCTGCACCCGTTCCCGGGGCAAGGCGCTGGCATCGCTGAAGAAGTGGCTCCAGGCGGCAGCCAGGCGAGCCCGGGCTGCGCTCGGGGAGTCCGCCCGGACCAGGCAATGCAGGGTCGCGCTGCTCTGTTCCAGCAATTCGCGCAGCACATGGATGCCGATGAAGCCGGTGGCGCCGGTCAGCAGGATGTTCTGCGCCGCCTTGCCCGGCAGTGCCACGCCATGGCTGCCGATCACCGTTGCGGGGATGTTCCACAAGGCGCCGCTGGAGCTGCCGCCGGACAGCTGTACGCCGCCCGCCGAGGCCTGGCCGTCGAGCAAGGCCCCGCGCAGGGCCTGGGCGAACTCGCCGATCAGCGCCGCCGGGGTGGCCAGCGCGTTGAAGTTCAGGTCCAGGATCAATTGCTCGCCCACCAGCCGGCCGGTGAGCTTGAACTGGTTGATCCGCGGGTTCTCGCGACCGCGCAGCCCGGCGTAGGTCACGGCCGCCGGGCGCAGTTTCCAGTCATCGCGCAGGCCGAGGCGGGTCTTGCCCAGGTAGTTGAAGCAGTGGCGTGTGGCGAACGCCGGCAACCCGCTGCTGGCATAGGAGTGTCCGAGGTGGGGAACCGCGGCCAGGGCCTGGCGAACCGTGGCGATTGGCTCGCGGGCCAGCTCGGCGGCGTCCAGGGCCAGGGGAAAGGCGGCGGTGAACCAGCCCACGGTACGCGAGATCTCGGTCTGGTCGTCGAGACTGAGGCGCCCGTGGCTCTCGAAGGTCACGTTGAGCACCGGCTCGGGCCATTGCCGGCTCGCCAGGGCCAGGTAGTGGCCCAGCAGGTACTGGTCGATGGACACCCCGCTGCGCGCCGCGCCAGCCATGATGCGCGCGGTCTGCTCGGCGTCGAAGGCGATCCAGGCGGTCTGGGCGTCTTGTTCCTGGCCGGCGGGGAACGGTTGTTGCGCTGGGCTCGCGAGCCGTTGGCGCCAGTAGCCGGCGTCCCGGGACAGGAGTTCGTGGTGGGCTTGCAGGTGCCCGACCCAGTCGGCATAGCTGGCGCAGCGCAGGGGCGTGGCGCGGTTGTCGCTGGTGTAGCGGATCATCAACTCGTCGAGGATCAGGCTCCAGGACACCACGTCCACGGCCAGGTGATGGGCCACCAGCAACAGGTACTGCTGGTGCCGGTGGGTGATCAGCTCGACGAAGAACAAGCGTCCGGCACTGATGCTCAAGCGGCTTTCAAGCACGGCATAGCGACGGTTGACCAGGTCGTCGAGGCTGGCGTCGACGGCGGCCCCGGCATCCAGTTCGGAGAACACCTCGGCATAGGCGGCGCCGGCTTCCGATACCCAGGCCTGGCGCTGGCCGTCGAAGGCGAAGCGCGAGCGCAGCATCTGGTGGGCCTGCAAGACCTGGAGGCAGGCCTGGCCCAGGCGCTCGGCATCCAGGCGCACTTCGGCTTGCACCAGCATCGATTGGGTCCAGCGGTCGGGCTCGCGCATATCCTGTTGCAGGAACCACTGTTGCGCCGGGCCGGCGATGCCCCGGCTGGCCTGTTCGGCACGGTTGTGCCCGGGCTCGACGGGGGCGCTGGCCTGTTGCAACTGGGCCACCAGGCCGGCGAGGGTGGGGCTGCCCAAAAAGGCCCGGGCGCTGACGTCGAAACCCTCCAGTTGCAGCTCGGAGATCAAGCGCACGGCGTCCAGGGAGTCGCCGCCCAGGTCGAAGAAGTCGCTGTCGGGCGCCACGCTCGTTGCCCGGCAGTGGCGGCGGAAGGCGTTCACCAGCTTGGCGTAGGGTTCGTCGGCCTGGACCTGGTCGTCCAGGGCGCTGGCCATGGTCGCGGCGAAACCTTCCTGCAACCGGCGCTCGACGGCCTGGCGGTCGAGCTTGCCGTTGGCATTCATGGGCAGGTGCGCAAGGTTATCGAAGCGCAACGGCAACATGTAGCCCGGCACCTGCCGAGCGAGCCCGGCGCGCAGCCAGCCGTCGCTCCTGGGCGGCCCTTCATAGGCGCACAGCAGGTAGTCGCGCTCGGCGAAGCGGCGATGGACCACCACCGCCCGCTGTTCCAGCAGCCTTTGGAGCGCGCTTTCGACATGTCCCAACTCGACCCGGTAGCCGTTGACCTTGACCTGGCGGTCGGCCCGCCCGGCGAAGTGCAGGCGCCCCTGGTCGTCGAGCCGGACCCGATCGCCGGAGCGGTAGAACCTGTGGCCCTGGAATTCGACGAAGCGCCCGGCATCCAGGTCCGGTCGCTGCCAGTAGCCCAGGGCCACTTGCGGTCCACCGATGAACAGCTCGCCGATGGCTCCGACCGGACACGGGTTGCCCTGGTCGTCCAGCACCCGCAGCTGGCTGTCTCCCAGCGCCCGGCCAATGGGCACGCTGGCGTCGCCCAGTGCCGCCAACTGTTCGGCCAGCACTGGCTGGACCGTGACGCCGACCGTGGTTTCCGTCGGGCCGTAATGATTGAACAGCCGGGCGACCAAGCCGCTGGCCAGGGTGCTGCGCGCCAGTGGCGGCTCCAGGGCTTCGCCGCCGAGCAACAGCCAGCCCAGGGCCGGACGCGGCCCAGGGGCCGCCGCGGCCTGGTCGAGCAGGGTGCGCCAGTGGGTGGGGGTGATCTTCAGCACGTCGATGCGCTGTTCGCCCAGCAACCGATACAGGGCCCGGGGGTCCTTGCGTTCGTATTCGTCGGCGATGTACAGGCTGCCGCCGGTCCAGAGCGCGAGGAACAATCCGGTGTTGCCCAGGTCGGCCGCCAGGGTGCTGACATGGGCATAGCGCAGGCCGTCGACGATGCCCAGCGCCTGGGCGACGCCCTGGCAATAGTGGGCGATGTTGCGGGCCGATACCGCGACGCCCTTGGGCGTACCGGTGGAGCCGGAGGTATAGAGCACGTAGGCGGCTGCATCGCCTCCGGCACCGGTCGGTTGCGGTGCAGGGGCAGCGGCGCGGCAGTTGGCATCGAAGGCATAGCGCAGCGCGTCGTTCTGCGCATCGCGCTGCATCAGGGCGTAGCCGCCCACGGCCAGCACCAGGTCGGCGCCGATCTGCTCCAGGCGCGGGCTGGCGTCCTCTTCCAGGGAGGCGACCTCGACTATGGTGTAGGCGGCGCCGCTGAACATCACGGCCACCAGCCCGACCACCACTTCCAGGCACCTGGGGCCGACCACTGCCACCAGTTGTCCTGCGCCGATACCGCGTGCGCGGATTTGCCCGGCCAGGTCCAGGGCATCTCGTTCCAACATTGAATAAGTCATTTGCCGGGAGGCATCGCTGAGTGCGACTTGTTCTGCCGACCGTGACATCCATCCGGTCAGCCGCTCTATTAGAAGTTCAGCCATTTCCATCTCCGTTATTAGAACTTTCCTTGTGGCCAAAGTGGCCGGCCTGGAAAACATCAACAGATGAGCGAGTTGGCCTGCAGGCTATGCAGCACGGGACCTTGCGTCCAATATCGGCTGCGTATGCTTTTATATGGGCTATATATAAGTTGCCGTTGGTGAACTTCGGTGTTGACACTTTTTGGAAGTGGGGATTATAAAAATTAGTTGTTCTTTTAACTTTGGCTTGTAAGGTTTCTTGAACTAGACCGGATAAGGAAATCACTATGAAAGGCTTGGCATTGGTAACCGGTGGCAGTCGTGGAATAGGCGCGGCGGTGGCCCGTCAGCTTGGGCTGCTGGGGTATGAGGTGTGCCTGACCTACGAGCACGACGGCGAGGCGGCCCGGCAAGTGGAGGAGGCGATCGGCGCCGCAGGTGGCGTGGCCTGGAGCTGGCAGCTGGACATCGCTTCGCCGGTGGCGGTCATGGCGTTGTTCGAGGCCCTGGATCGACGCCCGCTACCCCTGGCGTTGCTGGTGAACAATGCCGGGATC